>NCFD01000185.1 GCA_002281005.1 Acidocella sp. 35-58-6
GCGCATGGCCGCCCGTTTAACCCGCGTACCGGTGAAATCGCGCCTGTAACACTGACACAAATCTATCACACTACCAGGAGCCAAGATGCTGTAACCGACCCGAATACTTCGGGAGCTGTATTTTGACCTTAGCTTATATCATCCACCTCGCCGACTACTCAGACGGCGTACTTTATGTCCTGGCTTTTTTATTGCTGGTCGCCCTGGCGGTGATCATCGACCGTTTTTGGTCGCTGCGGTCCACGATCATGCGTGGCAAGTCGATCATCAACGCCACCGCAGCGCAGGGTCAGTTAGACCGTGCCGCCTTGCAAAGCCTGCGCGATAAGGCTGGTACTTTACCGGAAGCGGCTTTGCTTGACAGTGCCGCCCGCAACCATGGCATTAGCGAGGGGGAAGCCCTGGCCAACCGGCTTGATGAGTCGATCATGTTGATTGCCCCCAAGTTGGACCAACGCCTATGGGTGCTCGATACGGTGGTGACGTTGGCACCTTTGCTCGGGTTGTTCGGCACCATCATCGGCATGTTCCATGCGTTCTCGGTGCTAGCCTCACCCGGCCATGCACCGGCTGATGTTACCGCCGGTGTCGCGGATGCGCTGGTTGCCACGGCTTTTGGTATTTTCATCGCCATGCTGGGGCTTTCAGCTTTCAATGCGCTGAACAACCAGGTTCGCATTATTCTTCATCAGCTTGATACCTTAAAGATTATGATTATCAACCGCACCGACGGCACGCCGATGATTACCGCACGGCCAAACGGCACGGCGGTTCGCGCCGGGTCTCCTGCGATGCAGAACGCCTGAGATCAGCCGATGAAAGTGCGTTACTTCGAGCAAAAAAAGGCCCGCATCGAGATCATTCCGATGATCGACGTGATGCTGTTTCTGCTGGTGTTTTTCATCATCGTGACGTTGCAGATGATCCCCGACGCCGGGGTGAACCTGCAACTGCCGGTATCTTCACAAACTGACCCGCTCCCGCATCCGAAATTCACGGTGAACGTGATGCCCGACGGTACGATCAAAGTGAAGGATCAGGTGATGACCACCGACCAGCTCACCGCCATGTTCCAGGCCGATGGTGACCCCACCAAAACCGAGCTGACGATTGCGACCGATAAAACTTCGCAATTTCAGAATTTTATGACCGTGATCGATGCCGCCCGCAAAGCTGGTGTCACCGACATCGGCATCGCAGCACAGCCTGGTACGACGAATTAGCGCCTAGCCACTGCAATTGTTTTGTAATGATCCCGCCCGGCGCACAGCTTGGCGGGATTTTTATTGCGTACACAAATCGTCATAAGTTTATCATCGAAGTGTAACAGTAATTTCGCAGAGTATATATTAGTTGAACCCCATGCTGTGATGCCGAAACTTTGCAGACATAAAACGGTTACATACAACAGGGGATTTTAACCATGGGTAATAATGTGTCTCTGCGCAATGCGCTGAGCCGGACGTGTTCGCGTCCTGTGATCTACTTAGCGATGGCTGGTTTTGCCGTATTAGGTGCCGCGTCTGCACAGGCGCAAACCGCTGCCAATGCGCCAGTCAATCTCGACCTCGGCTCCGTGCTCGCCGCCAGCGCCGCCAATGGCAGCACCGATTATCAGGACACACCGGGCACCGCCCCGTATGAAGCCCCGTCGGTGACACCGCTGAACTCCACCCAACCAACCTCGCTGGTGACCCAGCACACCATTGAAAATAACTTCAGCAGCACGCAAAGCTATGCCGATTTTGCCCGCCTCACCCCTTCAGTGAACAGCATCAACCCGAACGGCCCCGGTTTGGCTGAAGCCCTGGGCCCGACGATTCGTGGTTTGCAGGACGGCCAGTATAACGTGACCTTCGATGGTATCCCCCTTGGCGATTCCAACGACTTTACCCACCATACCACTTCGTTCTTCGCCGACCATGACATCGGCCAGACCATTGTTGACCGCGGCCCCGGCACGGCAGAAACAGTGGGCGACGCCACATTCGGCGGCACCATCTCCATCCGCAGCAAGGACCCGCTGCCGGACATGACCCTGACCCCATATGGCTCCTACGGCAGCTACAATACGGCGCAGGAAGGCCTGCAATTCGATACGGGATCAATTTCCAAGTTGAATGGCGCTTCGGCTTACTTTGATGCCGGGCATATTAAATCTGACGGCGCGCTGAGCTATGCGCATCAGGAACGCTCGAATTTCCTGGGTAAAATTGTTATACCGCTGGGTTCAAACACCACGCTGACATTGTTCAGCAGCTATCAAAAGCTGTACCAGAACCCGCCCAATTACGGTGCGTCGGTGGCGCAGATGCAGGCTTTTGGCAACAGCAACTACGCCTATAACAATAATCCCAACAGCCAGGAATATTATAAATATAACGCTGACTATATCACCACTGATATGGAATATGCTGACCTGACCTCCAACATCGGCAATGGCTGGCTGTATGACGGCAAGCTCTATACCTATGGTTATTACCACCATGATTTGAATACTATTGACCCGTTTGACTCGTTGCCGGGGGGGCAGTCATCGGCTGGAACACTTAATCAAGTTATTCTTGCACCAAATAGCACCGTAACAACCAGTGGTATTCCTGGCGAAACTTTCGGTATGACCTATCGTTCGTTTGGTACCATTCAACGTTTGCAAAAAGACTTCAGCTTCGGTGATATCAAGGTCGGTGCCTGGTTCGACCGGCAGTCTGACAATCGTTACGTTTACGAGGTCAGCCTGACGAACGGCAATGCTACAAACTATGACAGCGGTGCATATGTATCTGGGAATTCAGGTCCAACCTACGGAACTGGCACAAGCGGCGTCGGTACGATTACAGCTAACAATAACCAAGGTACCATCGCTCGCTTACAGCATAACCAGCTTTACACATTCCAGCCCTACGCTCAGTTCGACTGGAAGCCGATTGATGGCCTGACCCTGACCGCGGGCGTGAAATATGCCTTCTTCCGCCGCCAGTTGGCTGCCGTCGTCAACCAGAACACCGGCATCTCGCAGGGCTACGAGCATAACTATGGCAAGCTGCTGCCATCGTTCGAGGCACGTTATAAATTCAACCCGAATCTTTCGGTTTATGCGCAAGCGGCCGAAGGCTTTCTCGCGCCAAATCTGAATACTTATTACACCACCAATATCACCCAGCAGAGTGTTCGGCCGCAGAGCACGCTGAACTTCCAGCTTGGCACTGCCTATCAAAACCAGCATCTGGCGCTGGGTGCCGACGTGTATGACATTCACTTCCAGAATTTCATCCAGTCAATTGGTAAAAACCCCAACAAAATCTTCGAGAACATCGGTGGTGTCTTCTATCGGGGTGTTGAAGGTGAAGCGACCTATACGTTTGACTCCGGCTTCAGCTTGTTCGCCAACGGCGGCTATAATCAGGCCTACACCACGGCGGGGCATGTTAACGTGCAGATGGCACCGCAATTCACCACCAATGCCGGCTTGATTTATGACCGTAACGGCATTTACGCCTCAGTCATCGATGAATGGACCGGTGGCGAATATAGCGGTAACTCCACCATCAGCCCGGCTGTCGGTAAATCCCCCGGCGGCTGGTACAACCCGTACAACATCGTCAATGTCTCGGCGGGTTATACCTTCGACCATCTGATGCCGCATGTTAACCACCTCAGCGTCAAGCTGAACGTGGACAACATTACCAACCAGAATCAGTTCATCACCGATTTTGGCAATGATGCCAGCGGCAACCCGCTTTATGTGAAGCTCACCGGCGTCTCGGCGTTCTTCTCAGTCTCGGTGCCGATGACCTTCTAATTGTGACAATTTAGAGAAACCAAACCGCTGACTGGCAGGGCCCGGCGCAAGCCGGGCCCTGTTGCGTTACATGATCCCCGAATATGAGTCCCCGAACAGCAGAGTTGATAAT
>NCFD01000186.1:0-3898 GCA_002281005.1 Acidocella sp. 35-58-6
CTTGCTGATTCGGTGTTAATATCGTGACCAAACGAGCGTTTGGCCCATGCCGCCAGTGCGTGGGCTTCTTTTTCGGCTGAAAAATAATGCGCTGTGGTCACGTAATCCTCAATAATGTCGGCGCGGCTTACGCCGGCGGCGGCGAGCAGCATGGCTACCACAAATCCGGTACGGTCTTTGCCGGCATGGCAATGTACCAGGAGAGGTAGGCCTTCACCGCTCAGAATGGTTTTGAACAAAATCTGCAAACTACGCGCGAAGGCTTTTGGTTTGCGCCGATACAGCATGTCCATGGCGAGCAGACCCCCGGCTTCACCGGGATGTTTGGCGATCAACTCGAATATTTTATGCGGGCCAGCATCGGATTCATTGCGGTCAGGCAGGTCAAGCTTCACATGCGCCGGAGCGTCTGGCCAGCGAGAGACGAACTCGGATTGTTCCCGTCCGGTTCGCAAATCACATACCAGGCGGATATTTAAGCCGGCAATGATCTCCAGGTCAGCTTCACTGAGGCGTGACAATTCTCCGGAGCGATAGATAATGTGTGATCGCAATATCCGGCCATTCGCAGCCTGATATGACCGCACGGCGCGAAAATTTTTAGCGCCTGTGAGCAGGGGTGCTGGAGTGAGTTGACCCATTATGAATGTGTTGGGCTGGCGGCCGACTTTTCCGAGGTGCTGGTTGTCGAGGTGTGCTTGATCGGCTTTTTGGTTTTTTTGACTGGTGCCGGCGTGGGATCAACCACCGCCGCGACGACCGGTGTTGGCGATTGGTCGGTCACGAAGCTGTCGAGTTCGTCGGGGGTTTTGAAGCTGGCCACCCGTTCAAATTCAGCTTCATTGTTGAGACAGAAAATTTTACCCTGGTCGAGCCCGCCGACCGACTGGTTATTGGCCAATAATGTGACAAACTGGTCCTCCTTGGTTTGTCCGCCAATGCGCCTGAAATAGGCATCCATGACGTGCTGGTCGGCCAGGATATGCGGCTGGAAGGCGCGCATAAACGCATCATATTGGTTTTGCTGGCCACAGGATAACGCGCCGACCATCAGAGCCGATTTCAGGCCAATCACGTTAAAGGCGACCTGAATTTTTTCCTGATCATCAGGCTTAATATGTACCCATTTGGGCGCTGGCGGTACCGGCACCAAACTTTGATAAACATGCCCAACCGGCGCTGGTGGTTCTGGCGCTAGCGCCAGCTGCGCTGGATGAGCACATCCGGCAAGGCCTGCCATGATAAAAAATCCGGATAGCTTGAGGGCTCTCGCACGGTTGCCAGATGCGGTCGCGGAAGTCTGTAAATTCAATTTTCAAAGCCTTTGAGCGTGAGACATCGTGTTTCCCAACGGCAGATACCCTGATTCGCGGTGATACCCAACCCATCCAAGATTACAAACACCCCGCGTCTTTCGAGATATTTACCTAAGCGATTAAAATCGCACGAATATCATTTACGTTCGTTAATGTAGGGCCGGTGATCACCAGGTCGTTTAACGTGGCAAACAGGCTGTAACTGTCATGCGCGTTGAGGTATGCGAGGGGGTCGAGCCCGGCATTGCGCGCCCTGGCCAGCGTGTCCGGACTGATCAGGGCACCGGCGGCATCCTCGGTGCCGTCGATGCCATCAGAGTCACCGGCAATGGCGTAGATGTTGCGGGCACCATCGAGAGCGATGGCCAGACTCAGCAGGAATTCGGTGTTGCGCCCGCCTCGGCCGGGCTTGGTGTCGCCGATTGTCACTGTGGTCTCACCGCCTGAGAGCAACACAACAGGCCCGCTTTCGGCCAACGCCTGGGCGGCCATGATGCGGCCTAGTTCAGCAGATTCGCCTTCCAGCTCGTCGCCTAGGATTTTGGCTTTCAGGTGATGCGCCTGTGCGAACGCGGCGGCGGCCTCCAAGGCCATTTGCGGCGTCGCGATCATTCGATAATCGGCACCTTCAAACCAGGTAGGGCCAGAGCCGATGATGGCGGGGGAGTCGCCGGGTACATCACTGATGGCAAGCGTCACCAACCGGGCTGGGGCGCAGGCGGCAGCGAGTTTACCCCCCTTTAACGCCGATAATTGCCGGCGAATTCGGTTCATGGTGGCAATTGGCGCCCCCGAGGCAAGTAAGGCTTTGGCGACTAACTGTTTATCCGCCAAAGTGAGGCCTGGAACGGGCAGGGCGAGCAGTGCGGAGGCGCCACCGGAGATGAGCGCGATCACTTGGTCCTGCGGTGTCAGGCCTTGCACGGTGGCCATGATCTCCCGGGCGGCGGCTTCGCTGGCGGCATCGGGCACAGGGTGTGCAGCTTCCAAAACTTTAATTTTTTGAGTGGCCAGAAAATGCCCGTAACGGGTGACCACGACGCCCTCGATATTTACATCCGGCCAGGCGGCCTCAAGTGCGACCGCCATTGAGGCTGCGGCTTTGCCAGCACCAATCACGATATTGCGGCCTGGGCCGGGTGGCGGCAGATGCTTGGCCAGCGTTAAAGCCGGGTCGGCGGCGGCAATGGCGGCGGCGAATATGCCGCGCAGCAATTTGGCGTTATCATCTCCCATAGGCGCCTATATGCCAAATCATGAGGAGTAACACCATGACCAAGCCGGAATTTGATGAAGCCACCACCCAAGCCCTTGAAGCGGCTGCATTTCGCGCTCTCGTGGGGCATTTGCGGGGACGCCCCGATGTGCAGAATATCGACATGATGAACCTAGCCGGGTTCTGCCGTAATTGCCTCTCGCGCTGGTACCGTGAGGCTGCGGAGGCCAAGGGGCTCACGTTGGCGGACGCTGATGCCCGTGAGATTATTTATGGGATGCCTTATAAAGAGTGGCAGGCGCAGAACCAGACACCGGCCTCCGCCGAAAAGCAGGCCGAATTTGTGAAGGCCATCGCCCAGCACAACCATTGACCCGGCAGGCTGTGCGGTTCTATCCCATGCAGCCCTACTTTAAGGACAAACCATATGGCGCTTGATGCCACCGCTGAAGAAAAACCCACCAATGTTGCCGGCGAGCGGCTGCGTAGCATCGTTGATAGGATTGAACGTCTTGAGGAAGAGCGTAAAGCGCTTGGCTCAGATATCAAGGATATTTATTCCGAGGCGAAATCCGCAGGTTTCGATGTGAAGGTGCTTCGCCAGCTCATCAGGATTCGCAAGCAGGAGCCTGCTGAAATTGAGGAGCAGGAAACCCTGCTGGATGTTTATCGCCGCGCCATTGGCATGTAAGAGTTGGACTTCGATTTTTCCGATGCTGAGGTAAATCGCTACGCGCGGCATATTCTGCTGCGTGAGGTAGGCGGTACCGGGCAAGCCAAACTGAAGGCGGCAAAGGTGCTGATTGTGGGGGCGGGTGGCTTAGGCTCGCCGCTGGCGATGTATCTGGCTGCGGCGGGGGTTGGGACAATTGGCATTGTTGATGCCGATACGCTGGAACTTTCAAATTTGCAGCGGCAGATTGCCCACACGACCGCCCGGGTCGGCGCACTGAAGGTTGAGTCAGCCGCGCAGGCGATGAATGAGATCAACCCGCTGGTCAATGTGCAAACATATGCTATGCGGCTGGATGCGGCGAATGTGCGGGGCTTAATAGACGCATACGATATCGTATGCGACGGCACCGATAATTTCGAGACCCGGTTTTTGCTGGCTGATGCCTGCGTCGCGGCGAAGCGGACTTTGGTTTCGGCGGCGGTGTTGCGCTTCGAGGGCCAGCTTTCAACGTTTAAGCCGCACGCAGACGCTGACGGGCCGTGTTATCGCTGCCTTTATCCTGAGCCGCCACCACCGGGCCTGGTGCCGAGTTGCAGTGAGGCTGGTGTGCTGGGCGCTGTGACCGGCGTGATGGGCACGTTGCAGGCCACTGAAGTGCTAAAGGAAATTATGGGTATTGGTGACACACCT
>NCFD01000186.1:3920-4380 GCA_002281005.1 Acidocella sp. 35-58-6
TGCCATGCAGTTTCGGATTGTGCGTTTGAAGCGCGACCCGCATTGCAGGGTTTGCCATTGATGCGGGTTTGGCTGCTGGCGCTAGCGCTGCTGCTTGCAGGCTGGACGGCGGCACCCGAAGGTGCTGGTCCCGGCCCGGCGCTGGGTGTTGTGAGCAAGCTGCCGGTGCCGCGGTTTGTGTCGTTACGAACTGATAAAGTGAATGTGCGTGCCGGGCCGGGATTTCAGTACCCGGTGACCTGGGTTTACCAGCGTGATGGGTTGCCGGTGGAAATTATTGGCGAGTTTGATGTGTGGCGGCAGATTTTGGCGCCAGATGGCGGTACCGGCTGGGTTCATATGGCCACCATCCGGCCCCGCCGCGGTTTTATCGTCACGGTGCCTAAAGCGAGTTTGCATGCGAGTGAATCTGCCGAGTCGGGGTTGGTCGCGTCGCTTGATTTCGGGGTTTCCGGCGTAT
>NCFD01000187.1 GCA_002281005.1 Acidocella sp. 35-58-6
GGGGTAGATATAAAGGTAGAACATGATCAGCACATAGCCATAGATGGGTGCGAGCAGGTCCGAGCGGCTGCCCTCGGCTGAGAGAACCTGGCCGGCGAGCGTCACCACGTCATTGACACCCACAATCGAGGCCAGCGTGGTAGAGGTCGTGAGGATGGCGTAGAGGTTCATCCATGGCGGCAGCATCCGGCGGATCGCTTGCGGCAGGATGATCATCCATAGTTGTTGGTGACGTGTGAAGCCGAGCGATTCCGAAGCTTCCCACTGGCCTTTCGGGATTGACTGCACGCCACCGCGGACAATCTCCGCGACGTTGGCCATAACTGGCAAGCTCAGGCCGATCACGGCTTTTGACCAATCTGGCAGCACGAAATTGAACGAGCCGATGTGTAGATGATACGGCAGTATGAAAATCATGAAAAATAGCAGCACCAGCCAGGGTGCGTTGCGAAAAAATTGCGTCACGCACCAGGCCGAAAAGCTCAATGGCCGCTCTGGTGAGATCAGAGCAAGACCCAAAAAGGCGCCAAGCGCGGTGCCAATGGCCATTGAGAGAACGCTAATGATGATGTTAAGCGCGAAGCCGCGCAGCAACAATGGTGTCCACCGTGCCAGGACGGTAAATACGCCGGACCGGACGGCGGTATTATCGGCAGCATCGGCAGCGATGGTAAACAGGCAGATGATAGCGGCGAGCATAACGCCGTGCCGCCATGAAAGTCGCATGACGGGTAGGCTGCCGCGCCAGGAATTTTGCTTCAAAACTTCGGGCAAGGGCAGAATGACGCGCATCGGCTTGCTCATAGTCCCAGCCCCGGCACGCGCAGCGCCCGCTCCCAGCGATGCATCATGAATACCAGCACGCCGACGAGGGCGATGTAGATGATGAACAGCAGCAGCATCATTTCGGGAACATTTTCATTGTCCGACCAGATCTGATTAGACACATAAAGCAGTTCGGGTACCGCAATGGCGTAGGCTAGCGGCGTCGTTTTGATCAGGTTGACCAAGTTGTTGGTGAGTGCTGGCATACATATTCGCAACCCCAATGGCAGCACGACCTGGCGGTAGGTTTGCAACCGGGTGAAGCCAAGCGCTTCCGCGGCCTCAATGGTTGAATGCGGGATGGCTTCAATGCCGGAGCGGAATATTTCAACATTGAAGGCGCCTGCAAAACATATCAACGAAAGGCTGGCCCAAACAAAACCGCCGATCAGCGGGTGCGATATTCCAAAACTATTTTTGACCTCAGGTAAGAGTGCGCTGAGGCCAAAATAGAAAAAATACACCTGCACCAATGGCGGGGTGTTGCGGAACATCTGAATGTAGAATTGCACCAGACGGCGTATCCAGATGGAGGCCGCCCCTTGGCCCCACGCACCTAAAATTCCGACAATCACGGAGCCAATGATCGTGACTCCGCAGAGCTCCAGTGTGACCAAAAAGCCTTGTAAAAAGCGCGTACGATCAAACGGGTCATAGAAAACGGTAAAATTGATGCCGGTGGTATCGTTGAGATGCGAAAACCACGCGGCAATCAAGTTCATGACAGGAAGCTACTTATTTATATTTGTTGTGCATCTGCACGGCAAATGCAGCATGTTTGATGCCGTACTTGGTTTCCAACGATAAAATCAGACCGGTTTTGTCCCAGTCGATGATCGATTTCGAGATGTAAGCGGCGAGATCGGTTTCTCCCAACTTCACGGCGATACCCCACGGTTGTGCATCCTGCGATTCCAGCGGCATATCGTAGTCTTTCCATGAGGGGTCTTGCAGTTTGCCCTCGATGGCGGTGTCGTCATACACAAACGCGTTGCAACGGCCTTGACGCAGGGCAGTCAACGCTTCGGCAACGCCGGTGAACGCCACAGTTTCAGCGCCGAATTTTTCGGCCACTTCCTTATTGTAAAATGCACCCTGAATGGCACAAACCGGCATGCCTTTTAACTGGCTCCAACTGGTCAAATGAACGGTTTTTGGCACCATGATATTATATCCGGAGGCGTAATAGTCAGGATGGACGATATCCACCGCTTTGGCGCGCTCGGGTGTGTCGTTCATCGTGGCGATCATCACGTCGATTTTGCCTTGCTCGAGGAACTGCATGCGGTTGGCGGCCACCACCGGGACGAATTGGACTTTAACGCCCAGCCCTTTGGCGAGCTCACGAGCGAGATCGGGTTCGATCCCAACATTCTCACCGCTTGGGCTCAGCGAGCCGAAAGGTGGGTAGTCGGCCTTCACACCAACCACCAGTACGCCCTTGGCTTTGATATCCGACAGCGCATCTGCCCGAGCGGAATTTACGGCAATTGTTGCACCAAGGCCGGCGAGAATACCCAGCAGGGCTAGTTTTTTGGCATTCATGGGGGTCGCCTTTTTGTTTGGGTTAAGATCGAAAAGCCATTCTAATAGCGTTCATATCCCTGAAACAAACAGCCTGCCCATTCTGTATGCGGATGGCAAGAGGCACGTTAGCTTTGTGTGAGACGCATGTCCGGTGAGGGGGCCGGTATTTAGTGCAAGCCCAGGCGAGCCGCGTACAACCCGTATTCGTGCTGGCGTGGTAGTGGGGACTAGGACGAAATAAAAAAAGCCCCGGCAGTTGCCTGCCGGGGCTTTTTCGGGAACGGTCTCGAAGCTTATTTCAGGACGATTTCCACGCGGCGGTTTTGTGGTTCACGCACGCCCGGCCCGGTTGCGACCAGCAGATGCGTTTCACCAAAGGCGTGAATTTCAATTTCTGATTGTGGAACACCATCGGCGACCAACTGAGTGGCCACCGCTTTGGCACGCCGCTCGGAGAGGCCCATGTTGTAGGTTGGGGTTCCGGAGGTATCAGTGTAACCTGAGACGTCGAGCGTGGTGACGTTGTTGGTTTTGCTTGTTGAAGCAGCCTGCGCGATGATTTGTGTGGCGCGAGGTGTTAGGTCAGACTTGTCCCAGTCGAAGAAGACCAGATAGGTCTGAGATTGCACTGGCGCTGGTGAGGCTGCCGGAGCCGCGGCAGCTACAGGGGCAGGGGCCATCGGCGGCGGGGTGAACAACTGGTAGCGCAACCCGACCAGGATCTGATTGTTGTATTCGTGCAGGAATTTCGCGGAAGCTGGTAACCCATTATACGAACCATCGAATTTCCGGGAATTGGCCAAGCCGACAAAACGATATTCCACGGTCGCCGAGAGGCCAGGAACATATGCGATGGGGATCGCCAGTCCAGCAATGCCCTGGTAGGCCAGCGCGCCGCGTGTTTTATTGATCGAGGCTCCGGCAGCGTTAAAGCTGTTGAAGTTGTCTTCCTGCCAGCCAATGCCAGCGCCAACATAGGGGTACAGATAGGGCAGGCCGATATCGAAGTCGTATAGGACGTTTCCGAATATGCCATAACGGGCTTCGGAGCCGCTGGCTGCTGCTGCAATGCCATCGGCTTTTACTTTACCGGCGCTGTCGTGGATATAATCGCCTTCTACTTCGGCGCGGAAGCCATTGCCGAAGCCGTAGCCGAGGCTGGCCTCGCCGGTGTAGCCATTCTTCATGTTTATCTTGGCTTCAAACGGCTGAGCTGCGCCGTTTACAGTGAGGTCCTTCGCCTTCTGCGAGTTCTCAATGTTGTAGCCAAACCCGCCGGCGACATAAGGACCGGTGACAGGCTGGGCATGAGCGGCGTGGGTGAGTGCAAAAGGTGCTGCCAGCACAGTTGCGGTTAATAGCGCGAGACGAAATTTCATAAGCTTGACTCCTAACAAAGACAGACTGGTTTGGTCACGCCGTGTGACCTGAAGGGTAAGTGGCGTTGTATAGTGCCATTATTAAGGCGTGCAAATTTGATTGGTTGACACTGTGGTTTAAATACAACAGTTATTGTAAATTACAGGATAATTT
>NCFD01000188.1 GCA_002281005.1 Acidocella sp. 35-58-6
GTAGGCCCGCTCTCAGGTGGTGAACGCCGCCGGGTGGCGCTCTGCCGCCTCCTGCTGGAAAAGCCTGATCTGCTGTTGCTCGATGAGCCAACCAACCATCTGGACGCGGAATCCGTCTCATGGCTGGAACGCACGCTGCAAAACTACGCCGGCACCGTGATCCTCGTAACCCACGACCGCTACTTCCTCGATAACGTGACCAACTGGATCCTGGAGATCGAGCGTGGCCGCGGCTATCCGTACGAGGGTAATTATTCCTCTTGGCTGGAGCAAAAGCGCAAGCGTCTGGCCCAGGAGGAAAAGGAAGAATCCTCCCGCCAGCGTGCTCTGGCCGAGGAACAGGAATGGATTGCCTCGTCACCCAAAGCCCGCCAAACCAAATCTCGTGCACGTATTCAGCGTTATGAGGAAATGCTGGCGAAGTCGCAGGAACTCTCAGGGGGTGTGGCCGAAATTGTCATTCCACCCGGCCCGCGCCTGGGGGGTACGGTCATCGAGGCGATTGACCTGCATAAGGGCTTCGGCGACCGCGAATTGATCGACGGCCTCAACTTCAAGCTCCCGCCCGGTGGCATTGTCGGCGTCATAGGCCCCAACGGTGCCGGCAAAACCACACTCTTTAAAATGATCACCGGCGTCGACAAACCCGACTCCGGTAGCCTCAAAATCGGCGAAACTGTCAAACTCGGCTATGTGGACCAGTCCCGCGACTCGCTGGACGGTAACAAAAACGTCTGGGAGGAGATCTCCGGCGGCACCGATGTTATCCATCTCGGCAAACGCACCGTTCAATCCCGCGCCTATGTCGGTGCCTTCAACTTCAAAGGCTCCGACCAGCAGAAGAAAGTCGGCATTCTCTCCGGTGGTGAGCGCAACCGTGTGCATCTCGCCAAAATGCTGAAGTCTGAAGCTAACGTCATCCTGCTTGATGAGCCCACCAACGACCTTGACGTCGACACCCTCCGCGCCCTCGAAGAAGCCCTGATGGAATTCCCCGGCTGCGCCGTCATCATCTCCCATGACCGTTGGTTCCTTGACCGTCTGGCCACCCACATCCTCGCCTTCGAAGGCGACTCCCATGTCGAATGGTTTGAAGGCAACTTCCAAGCTTACGAAGAAGACAAACGGCGCCGCCTGGGCCACGACGCCACCGAGCCGCACCGCATCAAATACCGGCCTCTGACCCGGTAGGGGCCTTACTGGCGTGCCCACCCCCCCGGCCCCACCATGATCAAAGCCCGGCATTTGGTAACGGCGCGGCTGGTGATGTCGCCGGTGGGAGGGCGGGATTTGCCTGAGTTGGTGGCTTTGAAGGCTGACCCCCGGGCGTATGCACAGATGCTGGGTGGGGTTCGCTCGGCGCAGCGGACGGCTGAGGAGTTGGCGGAGGAGATTCAGGCCTGGGGCGAGTTTGGCTTTGGCATGTGGGCGGTGCGGGCGCGGGATGGACACAAGCTGCTAGGGGTTACCGGGCTGATGCACCGCCCAGATGGCCGGGGGGTTGCGTTACGGTTCGCATTTTGGCCAGCGTCGCGCGGGGTAGGACTAGCCTCCGAGGCTGTTCACGCGGCGTTAGTTTATGCGCATGAGACGGCAGGTCTGGAGAAAATTGTGGCGGTGGCTCGCGAAGATAATTTTGCCTCACGAATTGTGCTGGGTGCCATTGGTATGGCAGAGGCCGAGCGCTTTATCCGGGATGGAGTACCATTATTGGTCTATCAATCTGTTCGCCACCGCAACGCTGGGTGAAATCGCCTCCATTATCGTTCAATATGCTTGCCTAATGCCGGTTGTATGTTGATAGGGTTGTCCGGTTCCAGGGACCTTTCGATGAATCGTGATGAGCAAAAACAGATAATCGAGTTTATTGAGAGGGCTGCCGGTACCAGTTTGGATGCTGTGAAAGCCACGATAGACGTTGAGGCTGATGCGATTATTCGGGCTTTATTTGTTCGAAATCCTGACGCTGCTTACCGGGTGACTATGTTGGCGATGCGTCAAGAACAGGAACTTGAATGGTTGCAGACCCAGCAATGCGGCGTGAGCGAGCCGAAGGTGCAAGGACTGCGGGCAAAACTCTTGAGGCTCAAGCTTTGGCTTCAGAGGCTTCTTCATCGTGGCGCTGCACAGCAATCCTAAGGCCAGTGACACGTAAATTTTGCCGGGCCAGATCATAAAGACCCTTGTCTCACCAGTGATGTATAACTTTATAAGTTATTCATTATTCGGGGGTTATCATGGCTAAATCTCACTTGGACAAATCAGCTCTTATTATTGGTGCATCGCGCGGCCTCGGCTTAGGGTTGGTGGAGGAGTTTGCGGTGCGCGGCTGGCACGTGACCGCGACGATCCGCCACGAGCCGGCCCCCGTGGCATTACAAAAATTTAGCGAGCAGGTTGCTATGGAGATATTGGATATAAACGATCTCAATTCTGTCACGGCATTTTTATCACGTACCGCCGGTCAAATATTCGATGTGGTATTTATTAACGCAGGCATTAGCGGGCCAGAGGGTAAGACCGCTGAAACAGTGACGCCGGATGAAATGACGCATTTATTTATGACAAACGCCATTTCTCCAGTGCGGCTTGGTGCGAAGTTATTGGGAAATGTTAAGCCAGGAAACGGAATTTTGGCCTTCATGACCTCTGTTTTGGGTAGCGTGACATTAAGCGGCGGTGCGTATGCACCGCTTTATTGTGCCAGTAAATCAGCATTGAATCAGCTCACCCGCAGTTTTGTCGCCAGTATGAAGGAGAGTATCACGGTGTTATCCATGCACCCGGGCTGGGTTAAAACCGACATGGGTGGGGCCGGCGCTGATATTGATGTTGCCACCAGCGCAAAGGGCATGGTTGACGTGCTGGAAGCTAAAGCTGGCAGCGGCAAGCATGAGTATTTAGATTATCGCGGAAAAACAATTCCCTGGTAGTCATTTCGGCCAGTAAATTACTTTACGATGTCCGGATCTTGGCTTCATACCTGTTATTCTTCATTAACCAATTGATGATATGCCAAAACTGCCGGCAAAATGCGGGTACTTTGAAATTATCGTGGCGGATACCGGAAGCATTGAATGGGTCGACATACTTAAAAATACAATGGAGATATTACAATTTGAACTCATAGGGTAAGCAAAATGGCGGGGCTTGTTGTCGAGCTAAAGCAAAATGAGATGATTATCATCGATGGTGCCGCCATTCGCTTCCGTACCAAATCGCGCGTTGAGATCACCGGAAAAGCCAGGTTTCTGTACGGCAAACAAATTTTATTGCCAGAGGATGCTAATACACCAGCCGCGTTAATCTATCTTGCAGTACAGACCGCATATATTGGCAGTTTTGAAGAGCGCACCCAAGCAATTGATGAGGCGCGAACTCTGATCACGCAGTTCCGCTACCAGACAAAATCTGCCCTTGCGAGGGATATCCTTGATAAAATTATCGAGCAGGTTGAAGCGCAACAATGCTATGAGGCTTTGAAATTGGTGCGCCGGATCATGCAACATGAGGCCGCGTTGATGGAGGTGCGTTATCGCTGCGAGAGATAAACTGCCAGCAACACCAATGCCCCACCAGCCAATTCCCATAATCGTACCGGCTCGCCCAACAGCGACGCGCCGCCGATCAGGCTGACCACTGGCAGCAAATATAAGTACCATCCGGCTTTTTCAGCGCCTAAAACAGCGCTGCCGGCGTTCCAGGCCAGCATGGCAATGACCGAGGTGCCGAGTGTGAGGGTGATTGTCACCAGCCATTCCTCGCCTGTCATGCTTACCAGCATGTCAGGCATTTGTGGCAGGCCGCTCAGCAGCATGGGGATGGCCCCGAACATCACGGTCACGGCGGTGGTGGGTAACGCACCGCGCCGGTTG
>NCFD01000189.1 GCA_002281005.1 Acidocella sp. 35-58-6
GAATATTAATCGACGCCAGCCACGCGGAAGAAACCCGCGTTGTGGTGCTGGATGGCAACCGGCTTGAGGATTTCGATGTTGAAACCGCAACCCGTAAGCAGATCAAAGGCAATATATATCTAGCCAAGGTTATCCGGGTTGAACCCAGCCTGCAGGCCGCGTTCGTTGAATATGGCGGGAATCGCCATGGTTTCCTGGCGTTTGGCGAAATTCACCCGGATTACTACCAAATTCCGGTGGCTGACCGGCAGCGGTTGCTGGCGATGCAGGCCGAGGATGATGAGGATGAGGACGAGGTTGAAGCTCAGACGGAAGCCTTAGCCGCCGCGCCGGTTGAGCCAGATGCGGCACCGCAAGCCCAGGCCGAAAGCGAAGCCGCCGAACCGCCCATGCCGGGCACGGCACAGGCACTTGAGATCAAGCCTATCACCATTATCGCCGCCGCGCCGCCCGAATTTGACGAGATGCCGGATGCGATGCCGGATGCGCTGCCCGCCGCGGACGCGCTGTCAGCCGAACGCCATGACGAGCCGGGTTTTGAGGCTGTGGCGGCCAGCGAAGGCGAGTTGACCCCGTCTGAGACAGCAGCTGAGGACGCTTCATTCGAGGCAAACGGTGAACAAACCGGTAAACAGACCGGTGAACAAACTGCCTCTGAAATGGCTGAGTCCGGTGCGACCGGACAAGGCTCCGTGGAATCCTTCGATGACGCGCCGGAAGCGCCCGCCCCGGAAAGCCTGGGCGGTGACGGCGATGACGCCGCGGAAGCCCGCGAGCGCCGCCAGCGCCAGCGGTTTTTGCGCAATTATAAAATCCAGGATGTCATCCATCGCCGCCAGATCATGCTGATCCAGGTGGTGAAGGAAGAGCGCGGCAATAAGGGGGCAGCGCTCACCACCTATCTATCGCTCGCCGGCCGGTTCTCGGTATTGATGCCCAATTCGCCCTCCGGCGGCGGGGTTTCGCGAAAAATTACATCAGTGGCGGACCGCCGCCGCTTGAAGGAAGCGATGGCGGAGCTGGATGTGCCGCCCGGCATGGGGCTGATCGTGCGCACCGCCGGCGCCAACCGCCCGAAACCCGAGATCAAGCGTGATTGCGAATATTTACTGCGGCTATGGGATGATATCCGTGAGCGCACCTTTGAATCCTCCGCCCCGGCGCTGATTTATGAGGAAGCCTCGCTGATCAAGCGCACCATCCGCGATGTTTATACCCGCGATGTCGATGACGTGTTGGTGGATGGCGAGGAAGGCTTCCGTGCCGCGCGTGACTTTATGCGGATGCTGATGCCGGCGAACGCCAAAAAAGTGCAGCTTTGGACCGAAGGCCAGCCGTTATTCGCCAAGCACCAGGTGGAAGCGCAGTTGGATGCGATGCTGAACCCCACCGTGCAGTTGCGCTCGGGCGGCTATATCGTGATCAACCAGACTGAGGCGTTGGTTGCCATTGACGTAAACTCCGGCCGCTCCACCCGGGAGCGCTCGATTGAGGACACCGCTTTGCGCACCAACCTGGAAGCCGCCGAGGAAGTGGCGCGCCAGGTGAGGATGCGGGATTTGGCCGGGCTGATCGTGATCGATTTCATCGACATGGAGAGCCGTAAGAATAACGCCGCCGTTGAGCGGAAAATGAAGGATTCGCTTAAGAACGACCGCGCCCGGATTCAGGTGGGCAACATCAGCCATTTTGGGTTGATGGAAATGAGCCGCCAGCGGCTGCGGCCTTCATTGGCGGAAGCCTCATTGATAACCTGCCCGCATTGCGCCGGGATGGGCCATATTCGCAGCCCGGAAAGTGCCGCTTTGCATATTTTGCGTGCCATTGAAGATGAGGGAGCAAAATTCCGCGCCGCCGAGATTATGGTGGTGCTGCCGACCGAGATTGGGTTGTATCTGTTCAACCATAAGCGCGACCGGCTTTCAGCCATTGAGGCCCGCTACGCCATGCGGGTGCTGTTTTCAACCGATGCCAGCCTGACCGGCTCGAACTTCCGGATAGAGAAGTTGAAGGCGCAGACGGCGCCGATGCCAGCGCCTGCCGCCTATCATGCAACCCCGGCGATCACTAACCGCACGCCGCAGCCTGATATCATCGAACCCGATGACGAGGCCGAGGATGAGGGTGAAACCGAAACCGCCGCAACGGCAACGGGCGCTGCTGAAACCGCCGAGGAAGGTGAGCGCAAACGCCGCCGCCGCCGCCGCCGTGGCAAGCGCCGTTTTGAGCCGGGTAGCGAGCCGGGCCAGAACGCTGCGGGTGACACCAGTGACGAGGGCGAAGATTCCGAGGCCGGTGAGCCGGGTGATGATCAGCCCAGCGAGATTGACCTGGTGATGGCCGCCGAGCTTGGCGATGAGCCGGATGCTGCGGGTGAAGCCGGAAGCGCTGATGGGGCCGAGGAAAAGGCCCGCCGCCGCCGCTCACGCGGGGGCCGCCGCCGTAAGCCGGCTGCTGAGGGTGAGGCTTCGGCCGAGGCCCCGGGGTATGCGCCGCCGGCTTATGTGCCGCCAACCTATGCACCGGAGCCGGTTTACGCCGATATTGCTGATATTTTTGAGGCCGCTGAACGCGCTGAGGAGGAAGCTGCCCGCCTGCGCGCCGAAGCTCGCATGGCACCGCCACCGGTTGTGGAGGTTTATGAACCGGTGATGGACTATGCGGTGCCGCATGAAGAAGTGCCGCCGGAGCCTTCACCAGCGTTAGCCCCTGCGCCGGAAGCCGCGCCCGAAATGACCATCGCCCCCAGTGGCCCGGTTGTTCAGCCAATCATCATCAATGCCGACGCGCCGATCGCTGATAAGAAGCGGGGCTGGTGGCGGAGCTAAGCCGCCATGAGCGAAATGTGCCCGTGGCGGCGCCAAGCCGCCATGAGCAAAACGAAGTGCTGGCGGGTGAGGATTGCGCTCCGGCCTGATTAGACTTGAAAAAAGCCCTAAAAAAGCGAAATATAGCCCGTGGCATGTAGCCACTCAAAAAAGGAATTCAGTCTCCATGGCTTTCAATCCTGACGGCAACTCCTACCGCACTGCCCAGGCCGGTTACCGCGCTGATACCGGCTCGGCGATGCTCGACCTTGGCCTGCGCAGCTATATGTTGCGGGTGTATAACTGGATGGCCTCTGGCCTCCTGCTTACCGGCATCATCGCGCTTGCCATTTCCCACACCTCCGCCATGAACGCCTTCTACCCGCTGGTGCAAGCCGCCGACGGTAGCATGGTGTACCGCCCCACATTGCTGGCCTATGCTGCGATTTTTTCGCCGATGGTCTTCGTGATGGTGCTGAGCTTTGGCGTAAATAAACTCTCAACCCAGACCGCACAGATTTTATTCTGGGCGTTTTGTGCGGCGATGGGCGCAAGCCTTACGAATATTTTCATCGTCTATACGCAAACTTCCATCGCCTCGGTGTTTTTCGTGACCGCCGGAACCTTCGCAGGTACCAGCTTATTTGGTTACGTCACCAAAACCGACCTCACCAAGTTCGGCAGCTTCCTGATCATGGGTTTGATTGGCATTATCATTGCGATGCTGGTGAATATGTTCCTGCATTCAGCGGCGATCCAGTTTGCCGTGAGCATTCTGGGCGTGCTGATCTTCACGGGCCTCACCGCCTATGACACGCAGCGGATCAAAACCACCTACTTGCAATATGGCGGGGCCTATGGGGTGGATATGGCGGGCAAGCGCAGTGTGTATGACGCGTTGACGCTGTACCTGAACTTCATCAACCTGTTCATGTTCCTGCTGCAACTGTTTGGCCAGCGCAACAGCCGGTAAATAATAGCCGGGTC
>NCFD01000190.1 GCA_002281005.1 Acidocella sp. 35-58-6
GCCACACCTTGATGGCCGCCTGCGGAATCTGGAATTCGGTGGTGATGCCTGCGACGATGGCGGCGGGCAGCTCACGCGCCTGCGCGGTTTGCAGCAGCCCCCCCCAGCAAATTGCTGACAATGAGTATATTGTTCCCGATACCCTGCCCGACCCGGCCAGCTACACCGACCGTGTGAAGCCCGGCTATGAGAGTTTTGTTGTGGTTGTAGGCCTCAATACCGGCATCTCCTGCGAGCTGTTGGGCAACAGCCCGACCGACCCGCGCGGCCCGTTCGATGGTTGGAGCTGCCCGTGCGATGGCAGCGTATACGACCCGCTGGGACGTGTGCGCGGTGGCCCGGCCCGCAAAAATCTCGCGATTCCGCGCTTTACCTTTCTCAGCGATACGCAAATTCAGTTCGGCTAAGCAGGAACCATAAAAATGTCAGACCAAACCAAACCCTGGCTGGAATCCCGGCTCCCTCTGGCCGCTTCGTTTCGGGCTCATGTGAGCGAGCGCCAGATTGCCCATGACCGGCCATACCTTGCGGCCCTCGGCACCCTGATTTTGGGGACGCTCATATTCCTGGTGCTCTCAGGCTTTGTTCTGTCGCTTTATTACGTCGCGGTGGAGGGTGACGCCTATAACTCCATCCAGGTCATCATGCGTGGCGTCAATGATGGATGGCTGATCCGTGGCTTCCATGCCACCGGCAACACCATGCTGTTTGGCTTGGTTTATCTGGCCATCTTCCGCGCCCTGATTACCGGCTCGTACCGGATGCCCGGTGAGCTCGTATGGATGCTGAAACTGATTTTTCTGCTCCTGATTTTGTTGATTGGTTACCTGGGCTACGCCCTTGAAGATGGTGCCATCAGCTACTGGAGCCTGCATGAGGTCACGCTGGCTGGGGCTCAGCTTTCCAGCTTTCCAGGTAACATTTCAAACTGGTTTTTTGGCGGGCCGGCTGGGCCGGGCACTTTGGCACGGCTGGCTGTGATGCACGGATTACTCGCGTTCCTGGCTTTTGGCGTGCTGGCTTTGCATTATTACGCCAAGCGGGCCGTTGCGGTGGCTCCCAAAAAGACGATAAGCCTGCATCCTTATTATACCAGCCACCATTTTGTCGCTGTTTCGGTTTTCGTGTTGTTGTTTGCTGTGCTGGTGTTTTATGCGCCGCATCTCGGCGAAAACCCGTTAAACGCCGTTGCCGCCAACCCGCTTGTAGTGCCCACCGTGGTGACACCGCCTTGGTACCTGCTGCCAGTTTCAGCGTTCTCAACAATGTTCCCGGGCGCCAAAGGCGGCATTATCGGCGTGATCGCCGCGTTTGCCGTGCTGTTTGCGGTGCCTTGGTTGGACCGCTCACCGAAAAATGCCTCACCAAGTTTGCTTTATAAATTCCTCGTGCTCGTGATGGGACTCGATGTGTTTGCCCTTGGGTGCACCACGGCAGATGGCCCCTCGCTGATGAATTCCATTCTGACCACCATATTTATCGGGTGGTATTTCCTGCACTTTTTGGTGCTCACCCCACTCGCTACTGCGAGGGAGTCAAAATAATGAAATTTGGCATCTCCGCCGCCGCCTTACTGGCGGCTACCCTCGCCTTTGGTTCAACCGCTCATGCCGAGGATACGCTGAGCCCACTGCACTGGCAGTCGCAAGGCACCTTCGGGTCCTACGATAAAGCAGCGGTGCAACGTGGCTTCCTTGTCTATCAGACCGTTTGTGCCAGTTGTCATTCAGCGAACGCCTTACATTACCGGGACCTGACCGCGCTGGGCCTGACCACCACGCAGGTTGCCAGCATCGCCTCCGGCATAAAACTGCCAACCGGACCAGCGACTTTAAACGATAGCTTTAAAAACCCCTACCCTGACCCGCAGGCAGCCGCGGCGGCGTTCGACGGTGCGATCCCGCCTGATCTTTCAAACATTGTTTCCAGCCGTCCGAAGGGCACTGAATATATTTATAATCTGCTGACCGGGTACCAGCCTCCCCCGGCTGACGTCACGCTCATGGCGAAGCATTATTATAACGCCGCCTATCCCGGCAACCAGATTGCGATGCCCGCTCCCTTGAAGGACGATGCGGTGAGCTATGCCGACGGCACCAAGGCTTCAACCGCCCAGGAAGCCTCCGATGTTGCCGCCTTCCTGACCTGGGCTTCTGACCCGAACCTCGATGCACGCAAACAAATTGGTCTGCGGGCCGTGCTTTTTCTGATTTTCATGACCCTGCTGGCGATTGCGACCAAGCGCAAAATCTGGCGCAAGGCGGCTTAAAGACTAATGAGCGAAAGCATCACGCCTGTCATCGGCATTATCGGTGGCTCCGGACTTTATAATATTGAAGGCCTGACGGATACGCATTGGGAAAAGGTGGAATCGCCCTGGGGTGAGCCGTCTGATCAACTGCTGATTGGACAGTTTCATGGTACCAAGGTGGTGTTTCTGCCACGCCACGGGCGCGGCCACCGGCTGTCGCCATCAGAGCTGAATTATCGCGCCAATATTGATGTGTTGAAGCGCGTTGGGGTCACCGATATTTTGTCGCTCTCGGCTGTTGGTTCCTTGAAAGCTGAATTGCCGCCAGGACATTTTGTCATCGTTGACCAGTTCATCGACCGCAGCTTTGCCCGTGCCAAAACATTTTTCGGCTCAGGCTGCGTTGCCCATGTCTCAATGGCGCACCCGGTTTGCCCCAGGCTTGGCGATGCGTTGGAAGCCTCGGCCCGCGAATTAGGGCTGCCGGTGACGCGCGGTGGCACCTATCTGGTGATGGAAGGTCCACAATTCTCTACTTTGGCCGAGAGCAATTTATACCGCTCCTGGGATTGCTCGGTAATTGGCATGACCAACATGCCGGAGGCTAAATTAGCACGCGAGGCGGAGATTTGTTACGCAACTGTAGCCATGGTGACCGATTTTGATTGCTGGCACGAGGACCATGATGCCGTGACCGTGGACGCGGTGGTGAAGGTTTTGCTGGGTAATGCCGACAAGGCCCGCAACCTGGTGAAGGCCGTGCTACCCAAAATCGGGGCTGAGCGCGGCCTTTGCCCCGCCGGATGCGACCGCGCCTTGGAATACGCACTGATCACCGCACCGCAAGCCCGTGACCCGGCGGCATTGGCAAAGTTACAGGCAGTGGCGGGGCGCGTTCTGGCCTAACCTCGGCACGCCAGTTTAACGGGTACCATTGCCAGCTCATCAAAAGCCGCCTAACGCACGGCAACGGCTGGTTGTGTGCCGCCCTGGTCGGGGCCGGGCTGAACATCACAGCCATGAAAACGCCGTTTTGTAATCCTAAATGATGGCTCTGTCCGAAAATTTTGGAGACAATATGGAAAAGAAAACAGCGGGATTGTTAGGCGCTTTGGCCGGGTTAGCGACACTGGGCTCAGCGCAGGCGGCTACAAACTACGAACCAAATGCCGCAGATGCCCTACGGGTGTCATCATATGCTGAGCTTTTAACGCCGATTCCCAACGCGGTGGCGTTGTTAAAAGCCAGCGATGCTTTGCTGTTGAAGCAGGCGAACGAGCGCAAAGCCGCTGGTGTTCAACTGGCGCAGGACTATTACAACCAGGAGAATGACCACCACCACCATCATAATCACCACCATCACCAGGAATATCTGCCGCCGCCACCGCCGCCACCGTATTATCCCCACCACCACCACCATCACCACCATCACCAACAGGGTGCTGTGATTGTGATTCCAGGGATTGGTATTATCCGGGCAAATTAAACCGGTTCGTGGGGGGTGGTGTGACCAGATCTAGTCGTCTTTGAGCCTGT
>NCFD01000191.1 GCA_002281005.1 Acidocella sp. 35-58-6
CGAGCGTGATGTCGGCACCAAAAAAGTTGTGGAAACTCAAATCGTTTCGCCAGGCGACGCCGCGCCGACCCGCCTCGATTATGTCATGACCAATGGTGATGATGGCTGGCAGGTCACCGACGTGTTGTTGAACGGCACCATCAGTAAGGTGGCCGTGCAATCCTCTGACTTCAGTGCGCTGGTTGTCTCCGGCAACGCCTCGCAATTTATTACGGCTCTGAAGGCGAAAATTGCGGCGCTCTCGGGCGGCGCTCTTAAGTCTTAAAATGTCAATCATTCTCGCGGCCGTTTGGCTGTTCGCGCTCATAGGCGTGGTGCAGCAGTATTTTGGTGTGCGATTGGTTGAACGTTTTGTCGTCCAAAAAACCGTGGCGCTGCCAAATCCCCCGGCGGTTTCAATACTGAAGCCGCTGTGTGGTGTTGAGCCGCTGACCGAAGTTGCGCTGGAATCATTTTTTCTCGTCGAATATCCGCAGTTTCAGTTGGTTTTTGGCGTGCAAAATCCGGCAGATCCGGTTTTGCAGGTCATCGCCAAGCTCCGAGCCCGCTATCCGGCCCGCGATGTTGCGGTTGTTATCGATAGCAGCGTGCATGGCACCAACCGAAAGGTTTCCAACCTTATCAATATGTTGGCGGCAGCCCAGCACGAGACATTGGTGATGTCGGATGCCGATATCCATGTCCCGCCGTATTTTCTGCATGCTGTGACCTCGGCATTGGCAGAGCCCGGGGTAGGGTTGGTAACCACACTTTACACTGCCTTGCCCGGCACGCCGCATTTGGCCACCACACTTGGGGCCAACCAGATTAACTACACCTTCCTGCCAGGTGCTTTACTGGCCCGCAAACTAGGCCGCCAGGATTGCCTGGGCGTGACAATGGCCCTGAAACGGTCGGTATTGGCTAAAATTGGCGGATTGCAGGCGCTAGCCAACCATTTGGCCGATGACCAGGTGCTCGGCCGCTTGGTGCAAACCCACGGTTACCGGTTAACTCTGGCCCCGGTGATCCCCGCGACAACGGTGCCTGAGGATGATTTCCATGCGCTATGGAAGCACGAATTGCGTTGGGCACGTACCATCCGCGCTTTGGTGCCGGTTCCGTATGCGGGGTCGGTTCTGCAGCTTTCCCTCATTTGGGCCATGGCTGGATTAATTATTTCAGGGTTTCATTTATGGGCCTGGGGACTGTTCCTGGCGGTTCTGCTGGTCCGCTGTTGTCTGGCTTGCAGGATTGATAAATCCCTCGGGCTTGCCAAAGCCGGCGAGGCATGGCTTTTCGTTGTCCGAGACGTCGTCTCCCTGGCGATCTATATTGCAAGCTTCACAGGCAAGAAGGTTGATTGGCGGGGCCAGACGATGACAGCCGATGCCGGATTGGTTGAGCCCGCCATACCCTCGAATTTCGCAAAATCGCCTTTAGTAGAAGAGTAAAACACGATGATGAAAACCCTGTTCTTGCAGCCCCCTTCCTTCGATGGTTTCGACGGCGGTGCCGGTTCACGCTATCAGGCCAAACGCGAGATCAAGTCCTTCTGGTTCCCCACCTGGCTCGCCCAACCCGCTGCCCTGGTCCCGGACTCCACCCTGATCGACGCACCGCCCGCCCGCCTCACCATGGCCGACGTGCTGCCGCACGCCAAAAAGAACGACCTCCTGATCATTCATACCTCGACCCCCTCGTTCGCCAACGACGTGAAGGTGGCGGAAGCCTTCAAGGCGGAGAACCCGAATATTCTCATCGGTTTTGTCGGCGCTAAAGTGGCGGTGCAGCCAGAAGAATCCCTCGCGCGCGCCAAGGTGATAGACTTTGTGGCCGGCAACGAGTTCGACTTCACCATCAAGGAAATTGCCGAAGGCAAGCCATTCGCTGAAGTCGATGGCATCATGTACCGTGATGCCTCGGGTGCGCTGATTAAAAACAAAGATCGCGCCATCTTGCATGACATGGACCAACTGCCGTTCGTTACTGAAGTTTATAAAAAGCATCTGCGGATCGAGGATTATTTCATCGGCTACCTCAAGCACCCGTATATTTCGATTTATACTGGCCGTGGTTGCAAATCGCGCTGCACCTTCTGTTTGTGGCCGCAGACCGTGGGTGGCCACACCTATCGCACCCGCTCGGTGGCAAACGTCATCGCTGAAATTAAGCAAGCCAAGGCTGATTTTCCGCAGGTGCAGGAGTTTATGTTTGATGATGACACCTTCACGGATGATCTTCCCCGTGCGGAAGCCATCGCCATTGAGCTTGGTAAATTGGGCGTCACCTGGTCATGCAATGCCAAGGCGAATGTGCCATTTAAATCCTTGAAGATTTTCAAGGAAAACGGTTTGCGGCTGCTGCTGGTAGGTTATGAAACCGGCAATCAGCAGATCCTGCATAATATTAAAAAAGGCATGCGTATCGATGTGGCCAAGCAATTCACCAAGGATTGCCACACGCTCGGTATCAAAATTCATGGCACCTTCATTGTCGGCTTGCCGGGTGAAAACCAGGATACGCTGAAGGAAACCATTGAGTTCGCCAAGGAGATCAATCCACACACCATTCAGGTCTCACTGGCGGCCCCCTATCCTGGCACGTTCCTCTACGACCAGGCGGTGCGTGAAGGCTGGCTCGATATCGAACATGCGGAACTGATCGATGATCATGGGGTTCAGATTGCGCCACTGCATTATCCTCACCTGAGTCACACGGAAATTTTTAATTCGGTTGAAACAATCTACCGTAAATTTTATTTCCGCCCTTCGAAAATACTTAGCATCCTCAACGAAATGATCCGCAGTCCGCAAATGATGAAGCGCCGTCTGCGCGAGGGGGTCGAGTTCTTCGCTTTCCTGAAGGAACGTAACGCAGCTTAGGAGGCCGCCCGTTCCGGCGGATGGCAGCGTAACGGTCACAGAATATTTCTTCCCTTCCGGCCAGATATTGGCTAACATATTGGTAAGAAACTGTGCGTCTGAGGCTGACGAGTGCTTTTGGTGCACGTGTCGTTCGTTCGTCAATTGTTCCTGGGTGCGGCGCGGGCCGCGTGGAAGGCATGTTATGTCATTTCGGTTTGTGGCGGCGCTTGGCTTAATCCTCAGTCTCACAATCGGCACAGCGCATGCTGGGAGCACCTATGCGATTGCCATCAACACCTCGATCGGTGACGGGGATGGAATTGCCCAGCGAATTATCAACGCCTTCCAGTCTGACATCGTCGCATCCTCTCAATATTCGATGGTGTCTGATGAACGTAACGCCAATTACATCATCGAGTTCGCCAGCATCGTTGACGATTCCAACAGCGACAACACCCAGCAGACCAGCGCCTATTCGGTGGTTTTGCTGGACCATAACTGGGGCTATGTTTCGTCACTGGTTGGTGTCTGTGGTGATGAGAAGGCTTCGTCCTGTGCCGAGCACCTGCTTGAATCGGTTGGCAGCGATATTTCCCACGATCAGTCATCCTCGAGCAAATAGCTTCCCCAACGTTTGACTATTATTTTCTCTGCCGATGATTTCGGCCTGACCGTTCACGTCAACGAAGCCGTGGAGCAGGCGCATGTCCACGGCGCCTTGGGGCAAGCTAGCCTTATGGTGGCTGCACCGGCGATGGCCGATGCGGTGGATCGTGCCAGGCGCTTGCCCAGCCTGAATGTAGGGCTTCACCTGGTGCTGGTGGATGGTGATTCGTCGGCTTTATCTAGCTTGATGTTGTACGTCGCTTCTGCAGTAGATCGCTTCATCGGCACAATCTGGCAAATCCAATCCGCATCGGCATAGTCCCAGAACTC
>NCFD01000002.1 GCA_002281005.1 Acidocella sp. 35-58-6
GATCATCATCGCCAGCGCGATTACCAGAGGAGGCGCGTCTACGTCTATCATCGTGGAAAAAATCCTTCCTCGGTTGATAGAAACTCTCGCCAGCCTGCGGAGCGGCGCACTCTGATCTGAAAATTCAGCAGCGCATTGTAGAAGGCCACCAAAAAAAACAGAGTGAGGAATGGCAAAAACTCACAAGCCATCAACATGCGCACCAGCGTATAGGGTTGGTCGATTGCAGAATGAATCCAAAAAATCACGCTGAGGACGGCAATAACCAGCGCGCCATACGACACCGTGAACGTCATACGCCGGCGCTGTTCTAGACGTTGTTCCAAAGCTTCGGTTGAAATGCCGTAGGAAAACGCGGTCGCCTTGAGATCAAAGCCGCCGCTATCGTCGACCTTGAAGCGGGTGTCGCGCTTCGGGGCGGTTCTCGTTTGATGCCAGAGCTTGCCGATCAGCCCCGCGCCCGACCAGACGCTCCTGCGGCCGAACCAATCTGCAGGCCCGCCAGCCAGCCAGCCGACAGGCCGCATCACGCGCCCGATAAAAGGCCGTTTCTTGCGGCGAGAGCTGACCTTCGGCTGCGCCCGTTCGCTCTGGGGGTTCTCAGCTTCAGGCAATTTGTCTGTTGCCATCGGTTCAGCTCCCGATCGCAGCGACGAAGGCTTGCACATCCTGCGGCACACCGACGAGTTGCCCCTCTGACCCGTCTGCCTTGCGCCAGAAAAAGGTCGGGGTCGCCTGCAGACCAATCGCCTGCGCGATCAGCATGTTGTTTTTCAGTTTGCCCACGGCATTGCTCGATGGTGGGTTGGCTTCGCTTCCCGTTTCCCACGCCGTGACAATTTGCTCTGGCGGATCGCTCAACAGAGCCATCGCGCTTTTTGTGCTTTGGCCGCCGTCCTCGCCGTCCAGGATTGTCAGCGGGATTACCGAAATCTCGATCTGATTTGCCTCTGCAAATGGCTTGAGCATCTGGAAGGCTCGGATCGAGTAGATGCATTGCGGATCGATCAACATGAACAGATGCTTTCTGGGATTATCGCCGATCGTCCCGAAAGTGGCATTTTGAACCAAGGGCAGCGCCGCCTCGGGCGATGTCTGCGGACCATCTGGCCCATTCACCTCAACTGTGGGGATGGCTCCGGGTATGTCTGCGACTTCTGTTTTGGTGATGTTCTTCCCAGAAGCGTCCCACAAAACGCCGGGTATGACCCGCTGACTATCCGGCGTTGCGTAGAAGACCTGAAACATTGAACCGCTTCGAACGAAATAACCCTCCAGGCCATGAACAGCGCCAATATCCGTGATATTGCCGGCGGCAACCGCCTTCAGCTGCGCCAAGGTCATCTCGATGGGAACCCCCGACACTCCGGCGCTTCCATCGGGCGTCACGTCGAACAGCATGAATTGATTGCCGCTGCGCGCGGCAATCTGGTGCATGCCATTTGCGGCGCCCAGATCTGTAATCGTGGCGCCGACGCTTGCGATATGCAGCACGAATGGCACGCCAGCTAAGGCCGCCGGTAGTACGGTCGGCGAAGCAGGTGCCGGCGGTCCGCTCGGCGCCTGTTGCGCATTGCCTGAGAATGCTATCGGGCCGGCCACTGCGCAATGCGGATTTGCGGCAGCCAGTGTCGGGAAGACAAAAACGGATGCGAGACCAAGTACAACGGAACGCATGGCTAACTCCTCTGTGATGAGAGGAGCATCCGCTCTACAAATGCGAATGGCCGAGCTTAATTGTTGAAAATCCCAAAGAGATTGTGAAGGTGAAGTCTCCGAATTCTCTTCTCCTTGGAGCCCCTACCAGATTTCCGCATTCCGGATGAACCCAGTTCGCCAACCTCGGCTTCGCGTTCATCCAACAGCATCACCAGCTCGCGAAAAATATCAGTGTCTTGATAGTCGGTAGCGCGTGCGCGATATTTCAGCACCCGAAGTTTTTCATTAAAACCTTCCCGATTTTTCACTGGCGAGGACCGTATTCGATACAAAGTAGCAAGCAATTGGCCCTGAACGGATAGCAATTTCTCGGAAGAATTGTTGGACAGAGTTAGAGCATCCTCCTCGGAAATAAGCGATTCTTTCGAGCTTTGCAGAACCCAGAATTCTTCGCATGCATGCAATAGCGGGTCACTCGCTATTCGGCCGGCTTCCTCTGGTGTGGCCTTGCGGTTGACATCGAACATCCATGCCTCCAACCGCCTTCGCGGTTCCACTTCGATGGCGGCCTTCGCTTACGTAGGAGTTCCCCTGCAAGCCCAAGCAGAATCACGAAATTCCACAACGCCGGCCAAATTAAGTTCAAATCCTAGCCAATTACGAAAGATGCGAAGTCCTGAACGCTTACCCAATTTAAACCTGCTTTAATATTCCCGATCAAGTGCATTAAGCGCGCCCACAAAATTAACGTCTAGTGAGCCATCGCGTCCAATCACGTTTAAGGTGTAAAGGATAGCAATCCTTCACACCTCATGGAATCCCTTTCTTTCCTGGAAGACTGGTTTTTAGAATTGTTAATCCGATGCAAGCGTGTTCCAAAAGTATGCCGCCAGTATGACGTGAAACCGGAACGAGTAGTTTTAATCAAGTCCGCCTTTTTCCGTTAACGACGGATGTTAAAGATTGTCACTCCCTGCTTTCTTGGAACTTTATTTGCCGCTCTGCACAGATATTGAGCACCGGATTCGTGTGTGTTCTTAAAGATTCTTCACAATAAAATTTCAGCGATGTGACAGGCTCTGCCGGTGTGGGGATAAGTCGTTACAGAAAATTTAGGAAACTGAACGAGACCTATTCGTCCATCTCAATCGGGTAAAAAGTGCTAATAATTTAGGCGCGTCACAAGCCATTCTCGATCATGCCATCCGGAGCTCGACAGATGGGCATGCGGGAATTCTTCAGACGCTGATCTAACCCACCACGAAGGCCACATAGCCCCGCCGGCGCCTCTTCCTGGCCAGTAGCTGGAGGCTTGCCGACGCCGATGCAAAATCGCCGTGTAGTTCTTCGCGCTGCTTCCCGCCGGTCCCTATGCGGCCCCAATACCGCATCAGCACGGCATTGCCGAAAAGATCGGCGGTCACCGACAAAGCGTAAAAACGCCGCTCGTTATGCTCCGGCCGGACGCGTCTCAGCATCAACGGCTCCGAAGAATCCCATCGAAAAGCCTCGCTGTGCATCCGTTGTTCTCCTCGCGCCGGAATTGGCAGTCGCAATCATACGTCGGTTCAATGAGCGTGAGCCGAGTCGATTAGGAATCGCGGTGATTCCCAAATTGCATGGCTTAGGCGCGCTCACGGTGGTGGATCGATAACGTCGATCATCGGCCACAATGGGAGTTGGATCGCAGGTCCCCGCCCAGTGGGATATCCACAGTCAGCTATGAAGAAGTCTCGACGTTTCAGGCACTCACTTTTCGATGTCATTTTCGCCCATTTGTTGTACATTCGGACGAGCGCAATGAACGTGGCAAATTCTATGACAGCGACTTGTGGCCAGACCCGACACGATAATATCGAGCCCTTCGCGCGCGCGATTTGCGAGCGAGAACTTCGCAGCATGCCGGACACGCCACTTGCCTGGCTACCTGTCCTCGTTGAGCGCTTTTGGCCGGTCATTGCTTCCGAGCTCGTAGCTGGATTACGAAATGACGATGGCGATTTGGTTCCGCATCCCGTGTCTGTCGGCCTCACCGCATGGGAGGATTGGCTCGATAGCCAATAAGGGGGGCAGGTTCGGCCGCCACACCCTCAACCGGCAATCCCGACGCCTTCCATTCGGGCAGGCCATCCACCAGCCGTCTCGCCGTGAACCCCTGCGCGCGTAGCATGGCCACCGCCTCAAACGAAAGCACACAGTAGGGGCCGCGGCAGTACGCCACGACCTCCCGGTCATGCGGCAGATCGGCCAGATGCCGCTCTAGTTGGGGGAAGGGAATGTTGAGAGCACCCGGAACATGGCCGAGGCGAAACTCATCCTCTGGCCTGACATCGAGCACCGTCACCAGCCCGTCGCGTAGCCGGGCGGCCAGATCCTCACGGGAGACAGGCTCCAGTTCATCGCGCGCCCGGAAATAGGCCGCCATCACCCGCTCGATCTCCGCAGCATTGCGCTCGCCCACGCGCCCCAGGGCGTGCAGCAGTTGCACGATCTCAGCGTCCCCCGCCAGGCTGTAGAGCATCCGCTTGCCGTCCCGCCGCGGCCCGACCAGTCGCGCGCGGCGCAGGATTTGCAGGTGGCGGGAGGTGTTGGCGAAGGTGAGACCGGCCCGGGCAGCCAGCTCCTCAACGCTGCGCTCACCCTGGCCGAGCGCCTCCAGCAGCTCCAGTCGGTGCGCATGGCCGAGCGCCTGCGCGATCTCTGCGAGGCACATGAATACGGTCTGCTTCGGTCCTTGGCTTGACAGCTCTCTCATATCACGGAATCATTCACGAGATTGATTGAATAATAACTGCCACGGCGTCGTCAAGTCCTCCTGGAGCCAGATCATGATCCTGCGTCAGTTTCTGCACACCGATCCAATCGCAATCTCCTACCTCTTCGGCTGCGGCGGACGCGCTTCCTGCGCGGTCGTTGACCCGGTTGGCGATCCGGGCCCCTATCTGCGCGCCGCCGAAGAGACCGGGATGAGGATTCTCTTCGTGATCGACACGCATCTGCACGCCGATCATCGCTCAGCCGGCCGCGCGCTCGCCGATGCGGCAGGCGCCGAATATGTCCTGCATGGCTCGGCCGAGGTGTCTTTCCCAGCCCGGGTTGTCGATGATGGCGAACGGCTCACGCTGGGCAATGTCGTGGTGGATGTGCTTCACACGCCGGGGCACACGCCGGAGCATGTCTGCCTGTTGGTGACCGACAAGACCCGCGCCGATGTGCCCTGGTTCGTCCTGACCGGGCATACGCTGATGGTTGGCGATGTTGGGCGGACCGAACTGGCAAGCGATGCCGCGGCGGGCGCACGGATCTTGTTCGGCTCGCTGCGGCGTCTGAAGGCGCTGCCCGATCATGTCGAGGTCTTACCGGGGGCGTTCGCAGGCTCGGTGTGTGGCCGGAGGTTGAGCGGCAAGCCAGTTTCCACGATCGGCTTCGAGCGCCGCCACAACGCCGCGTTCCGTATCGATGACGAGGAGGAATTCATCGCCTTCATGCTGCAGGACATTCCGCCCGCGCCGCCACAGGCGGCGGAACTGCGGGCATTGAACGCTGGTCTGCACGTCGTAGCAGGGTGAACGCCCTTATGGATGCCCAACCGGCGACGATTCGCCTTGGCCTGCGCGAGAACTGGCGGCAATTCACCCTGCTGGTAATCATCAACGCCTTTGTCGGCGGCATGGTCGGGCTGGAGCGGACCGTCGTTCCGCTCATCGGGTCTGAGCAGTTCGGAATCGCCTCCGCCACCATCGTGGTGTCGTTCATTGTCAGCTTCGGTGTGGTCAAGGCGCTCGCCAACCTGGTCTCGGGTCACTTCGCAGACATATACGGCCGCAAACACATGCTGGTGCTCGGTTGGCTCGTCGGTCTGCCCGTGCCATTCATGATCGCGTGGGCGCCAAGCTGGGGCTGGGTGATCGCGGCCAATGCGCTGCTCGGGATCAACCAGGGCTTCGCCTGGTCAATGACCGTGATCATGAAGGTCGATCTCGTCGGCCCCAAATCGCGCGGGCTGGCCGTGGGCCTCGATGAGTTCGCGGGTTACCTCGCGGTCGGCGTGACCGCCTTCCTCACGGGCTATATCGCGCAGCGTCACGGCTTGCGGCCGGACCCGTTCTTCCTGGGCATGGGCTACGCCGTGCTTGGGCTTGGCCTGTCCGTCTTGCTGGTGAGGGACACGCGACACCACGTTGGTGTGGAGGTGTCCAGCCATGGTACGGCGGCGGAGGCAACCAGCTTCTGGACGATCTTCCGCCACACGTCATTTGGAGATCGCAACCTGTTCGCGGCGTCGCAGGCAGGCCTTGTGAATAATCTGAACGACGGCATGAGCTGGGGCATCTTCCCTCTGTTTTTCACGGCCTTTGGCCTGGGGATCGAGCGAGTTGGTATCCTCAAGGCGGTCTATCCGGCGGTGTGGGGCGTGCTGCAAATCGTGACCGGGCCGCTCAGCGATCGCTGGGGCCGCAAGGGTCTCATCGTCGCCGGCATGTGGGTGCAGGCGGCGGCCTTGTTTCTGACGGCCTCGGCGCGTGGCTTCGGCTGGTGGTTCCTCGCCAGCATCTTGCTCGGCCTCGGCACGGCGATGGTCTACCCGACGTTGATCGCGTCGGTGTCGGATGCGTCGCATCCCACCTGGCGGGCGCGATCGCTTAGTGTGTACCGGTTTTGGCGCGATCTCGGCTACGCGATCGGTGCGCTTTCCGCAGGGATCATGACCGATCTCTTCGGTGCCGCCGTGGCGATTGCAGCCATCGGCGCGCTCACATTCACATCGGGTGCGATCGTCGCCGTGGCAATGCGAGAGAGATGATATCTCCGTCGAAGCTCGTCCCGTAGGGGAAACGTCGGCGCCTCCTGGCGTCACGAATACTTCACAATGCCCGTACTGGCCCCAGCCGGCTGGCGTGGCCTATCCATCGGCAATGGCAATACCTTCCGCCAGCCAACCGAGAGAGCACACGGATGACCGCAGCAGCCGCAGACGTAGCAGCGCCCCAGACGACGCAAGGCGGCTCAGCCCTTGAAGTCCTGTGCATCTTTCTCAAGCTTGGGCTGACCTGCTTCGGTGGCCCGGTCGCCCATATCGGCTACTTTCGCGACGAATTCGTGGTCCGCCGCAAATGGCTCGACGAGCACGCCTATACCGACCTCGTCGGGCTTTGCCAGTTCCTGCCGGGTCCAGCCAGCAGCCAGGTCGGGTTCTCGATCGGGTTGATGCGCGCCGGCTTCCCCGGTGCGCTGGCGGCCTGGGCCGGCTTCACGCTTCCGTCCGCCATCATGCTTGTGCTGTTCGCCTTCAGTGCGGACCTGCTCACCGGACCGGCCGGCATGGGCCTGCTGCATGGCTTGAAGCTCGTCGCCGTCGCCATTGTGGCGCATGCGGTTTGGGGAATGGCACGCACGCTCTGCCCGGACCGCGCGAGGGCCAGCATCGCCGTGGCAGCCGCGCTGATCATTCTTTTCAGCAGCGTGTCACTGGCTCAAGTCGGGGTGATCGTGCTCGGCGGCGTGGCCGGCCTATGGCTCTGCCGCGATGTGCCGGCCGGCCCCTCTGGCCACATCGCCATCCAGATGCCCCGCGCCGCTGGCCTCGCAGCCCTGGCCGCGTTCTTCGCGCTCCTTCTGGGCCTGCCAATGCTACGCGGAGTGACCGGCTCCTCCGCCGTCGCGCTCTTTGATGCATTCTACCGCTCAGGCGCACTGGTGTTCGGCGGCGGCCATGTGGTGCTTCCCTTGCTGCGCAACGCCTTCGTGGCGCCCGGCTGGGTCCACGACGGCACATTCCTCGCCGGCTACGGTGCCGCGCAGGCTGTTCCCGGCCCGCTGTTCACCTTCGCTGCCTACCTCGGTGCGGTGGTCAGCCCCTCTCCACACGGCATCGCGGGTGCCGTGCTCGGGTTGGTTGGCATCTTCCTGCCCGGCATGTTGATCCTGATCGGCGTGCTACCCTTCTGGGACGGGTTCCGCAAACGCACCGGCACCCAAGCGGTCATGCGCGGGGTCAACGCAGCGGTTGTCGGACTGCTGGGAGCAGCGCTCTACGATCCGGTGTGGACCAGCTCCGTGAAGACGCCGGGGGATTTCGGGGTCGCGCTTGTGGGATTCGTACTGTTGACCGCGTGGAAAGCGCCGCCGCTGCTAGTCGTGGCGGTGAGTGCGGCGGGTGGTGTGGCACTGGCGCTGATTGGATGACCACGACAGTCTTGCTCTACATCGCGGTCCCGGCCGCCGCCCAGCTTTGACGCCCCGCGCGCTGACCCGCGGCGGCCAGGCGCGCAGCACCGCTTCCAGTCCACATTGGAGGTGGTATGCTCGCCGAAATATGCTTTCGCAGAACGGATCATGCAGCTTCTACTGGCCGAGGATGAGCAGAAGACGGTTGAGTATCTCACCAAGGGATTGCGTGAGGATGGTCATGCCGTGGACGCGGTGGGCGACGGCGCGGATGCGCTGGCGCTGGCGCTACGCAATGAGTTCGACGCCATCATCCTGGACGTGATGCTGCCCGGCCTGGATGGCTGGGAAGTGCTCAAGCGCCTGCGCGCCGCGGGGCGGGCCACGCCGGTGCTGTTTCTCACCGCGCGGGACCATGTGGAAGACCGGGTGCGCGGCTTCGATCTCGGCGCCAATGACTATCTGATCAAGCCCTTCGCCTTCGCGGAGCTTCTGGCCCGGTTGCGCAACCTGGCGCGCCTACCCAAGGCCATGCCGGAGAGCAGCCTCCTGGCGGTGGGTGATCTGGAGATCGACACACTACGCCACCGTGTCTGCCGCGCCGGACAAGCCCTACAGCTTACCTCGAAGGAATATGCGCTGCTGCTCCTGCTGGCGCGCAACAAGGGGCGGGTCATGTCCCGTACTGTCATCGCGGAAGCGATCTGGGGCATGTTCCACGACCAGCAATCCAACACCGTCGATGCGCTGGTGCGCCGCCTGCGCGCCAAGTTGGATATGCCGTTTGAGAGCGCCCTGCTGCATGCGATCCGCGGCACAGGCTACGTGCTGGACGCATGAAGCGGTTCTCTCTGCGTCCAGCTTCCATCAGCGGGCGCTTGGCACTGCTCTACACGCTGGGCGCTCTGCTGGCGGTGGGGCTGTTCGCCGTGCTGGCCAATTGGAAGCTGGAAGCGAACTTTGCCGCCGAGCACCGGGATTTTTTGCAGGCCAAGGCGGCGGAGCTGCAGGATGATTTGGATGACGGCGATGGCTCGCCGGATGCACTGATCAAGGAGATTCTGCAAGAAACCGACGGTACCAGGCTGCGCGAATATGACGCGCGGGTGCTGGTGGCCGGGCGGAACGTAGGCGAAACGCCGAGCATGAGCGTGGTTTTGCCGGCCGCCCTGTTCCCCCCTGCTGGGCACGCGGATGGCTGGTCCTTCACCCCCTATCAGACCGACGGCAGGTCCTGGCTGCTCACCAGCCTGCCCTTGCAGGGCGCCCAAGGGCCAAGGGATGTGGTTCTGCAAATCGGGCTGGACATTACGCGGGACAAGGCGCTGCTGACGGATTTTCACCGGGCTTTGGCGGTATTCTTCCTACTGATGGTCCCCTTGCTGCTAGGCGCCGGACGGCTGGCCGCCGCCCACGCGCTGGCACCGGTGGCACGTATTGCCAAGGTGGCGCAGAGCATCACGCCGGCCCAGCTTTCCCGCCGCATTCCGCTGGTGCCCCCCTGGCCACGCGAGTTGACCGGGCTGGTGCAGGTCTTCAATCAGATGCTGGAAAATTTAGAATCCAACTTCGCCCGGCTCTCGCGCTTCTCGGCGGACATCGCGCACGAGTTGCGCACGCCACTCTCCAACCTCAATGGCAGCCTGGAAGTCTGCCTCACCCGCTCGCGCAGCAGCGAGGAGTACCGCGACGCCATGGCCTCCGCGCTAGAGGATGGCCGGCGCCTGACCGGGCTGATCGAGAATCTGCTCTTCCTGGCGCGGGTGGAGAATCCCAGCCACGCGCTCCGCCAGGAGCGTTTCGAGGTCAGCGAACTCTGCGCCTGGGTCATCACGCAATATGAGGCCCAGGCGCAAGCCAAGGAGTTACGCATCCGCACCGAAGGCACGGCCACGCTTTATGCCGACGCGCTACTTTTCCGGCAGGCGGTGGGGAATATCCTGGCCAATGCTGTACGCCACGCGCCGCCCGGCTCGGACATCACGCTGCGCATTTCTGGTGCTCCCGCTAATGGCGTGGATATTGAGATCGTCGACCAGGGACCGGGCATCGCGACCGAGCATCTGCCCCGGCTGTTCGACCGTTTCTACCAGACCGACCCGGCGCGCGGCCACAAGGCGGCACAGGGTTCGGGGCTGGGGCTGTCGATCGTGCGCTCGATCATGGAGCTGCATGGCGGGCAGGCAGTGATTGAGAGCGCGCGCGGCCAGGGTACGTGCGTACGGCTGCATTTTCCGCCTCTGGAGGCTTGAAAATGATAAAATTGTCATCGATTTAGCGCCGTTCTGCCCGGCAGCCGCGCCTACACAGGCTAGATGCTTCGCCGTTTAACAAACGCTCAACCTCCCATCTGGCTCATGCTGACCGCCCTGGCCCTCACCGCACAGGCCCCAACCGGCTGGGTGACGGTGCAAGCCACGCAACAGGCGCCCGTTCTCTCCGGTTTCGCCAGCGTGGAGCCGGGAACAGCCATCACGATAACCGCCCTGCAAGCAGGGGTGCTCACCAATTTCTCCGCCGTGCCGGGCGAACATGTGCAGTCGGGCCAAACCATCGGTCTGCTAAGCGGCCCACAGATCGCGGCTGCCCTCGCCACGGCGCAGGGCGCCAGCCGCGCCGCTAATGCGGCCCTGACGGCGGAGCAGGGCAAATTCGCGGATCATCTTTCCACCCAAGCAGCGGTGGCGCAGGCAGAAGCGGTGGCGGAAGCCGCGCGAGCCAATCTCGCAGCACTGCGGGCGGCGTCCAGCCTGCAAAGCCCGGTGGCAGGGCAGGTGCAGAGCCTCGCCGTCGGGCCGGGCGCGACATTGCAGCCGGGCCAGGCGGTTGCGGTGGTGCAGCCAGCCTCCGGCGCCTGGGTGAAGGCGGTGCTCTATGGCCCACAGGCAGCGCAACTTACCCCCGGTACGGCGGCACGCTTCATGCCCGCCAATGGAGAGTCCGCTGAATCCGTCACGCTGCGCGGTGTGCTCAACACCCAGGCCGATGGCGGGCTGGTTCTGGCCTTTTCCGGCGCAAGCCTGCAACCCGGTGAGGCGGGCACACTCATCCTGCCACTGCCGCCACGCCAAGTTCTGCTGGTGCCCAGCGAGGCCCTGGTGCTGGATGACGGGCAATGGTGGGTGATGCTGCATGATGCCAAGGGCGACCACGCCGTGCAGGTGGTGCCGGGTGAGGCGGAGGCCGCGCAAACGCCGATCCTTTCCGGCCTTACCGCCAGGGATCAGGTGATCGTGCAGGATGCGGCCCTGCTCTACCATCGCGGCATCGCCGCCCAATACCAGCCGCCGGACTAAGCCATGCCAGAGGCTGTTCTCCGCCTGCTCAGCCGCCCGGCTTTGTGGCTGATGATCTACGCCGCACTGCTCGGCTACGGTCTGTTCGCCCTGTTCAATATCCCGGAAGAGGTGCTGCCGGCCTTCAACTATCCAGAAGTGAGTGTGACCGTGCATCTGCCCGGCACCACCGCCACGGATATGGAGGCGATGGTGGCCACGCCGCTGGAGGGCGTGCTGCTGGGGCTGCCAGGTGTCGCCAATGTCCGCAGCACCATCAGTGACGGGCTGGTCGAAACCGATCTGCGTTTCGCCGCCGGCACCAATGCCGAGGCAGACCTCCAGGCGGTGAACGGCGCCATCGAGCGCGCCCTCACCACCCTGCCGCCCGGTGTGCAGCCTTTCACCCAGATCATGGGCAACGCCATCAATGAGGTGGCGGATTACGCGGTTCGCTTCGCCCCCGGCACGCCGCCGGCGGAAGTGGCGCGGGCCGTCGCCATGCAGCTGGTGCCGGCTCTGCGCGCCGTGCCCGGCGTGCAGCTTGTTGACACCGCGGGGCTGGGGGACGAGGCGCTTTGGGTGCAGCCCAACCTCACCACCATGGAACAGGCGGGGATGCCGGTGCAGGCACTGCAACAGGCCCTGGCCGGGCAGGCCATGCTCGTCCCAGGCGGCTATCTCAGCCTCGGCCATGCCGATGCACTGATTACCTTCGGCAACGCCCCCAGTGCCGCCGCGCTGGCGCAAGTGCCTGTGATGGGGCCGTACGGACCAATCCCGCTGGGGGCACTGGCGCGCATTGTGCACGGCACCGCGCCGGTGCATCAGCGCGAGTTGCTGGATGGCCAGCCCGCCATCGCGCTCACCATCTTCAAGCAGCAGGGGGCCTCCACCCTGCCCGTGACCAGGGCACTGGCCGAAGCCATCATATCCGTGCCTCTGCCGCCGGGTGTGTCCGTAGTGCCAATCTACAGCCAGGGCCATCTCGTGGGCGCGGTCAGCGATGATCTGCGCCGCAACCTCGTCATTGGCGGGATACTGGCCATTGCCGGGCTGCTGGCGGCGCTGGGGGTAAGCAGCGGCGCCTGGCTGCTCGCCCTTTCCATCCCGGCCTCGTTGCTGCTGGGCATCGCCGGGCTCTATGCCACCGGGCAGAGCCTCAACCTGCTCACCTTCGGCGCCATTATCGTCGCACTGGGGCTGGTGGCGGATGATTCGATCATCGTCCTGGAAAGCATTTTTCATCGCTGGGAGGCGGGCGATGACACCTGGCCCGGTATCTGGCGCGGTGTTCAGGAAATCATGGCGCCCGACATCATCGGTACACTCACCACCGTGCTGGTCTTCGTGCCGCTGCTGTTCACCGGCGGGCTGGCCGGGCTGTTCTGCGTGCCCTTTGCACTGGGCATGATCTTCTCGCTCGGCGCCTCTCTGCTGGTCTCGCTTACGCTGATCCCGCTGGGCCTCGGGTTGCTGCCACGCCATGCCGTACGCCCGCCGCCCGCGGCCAGCACGCTGCTCACCCGGCTAATGGGCTGGAACCGCCGGTTGTTCCGCCTCGCTTTGACCTATCCCAAACGCGCCGTGCTGGGCTGCGTGGCGCTGCTGCTGCTCAGCCTGGGGGCGATGAGTCTCGTCTCGGTGAATGTGCTGCCCTTGCCGAATGAGGGCGCGCTACTGGAATCCTTCACCCTGGCTCCAGGTACCTCGCTGGCGGACACGGATGCGCTGATGCGCCGCCTTTCCGTCCGGCTGGCGAAGGACCCCGCCGTGGAACATGTGCTGGCGCGCATCGGCTCCGCCGCCGATTCCACCTATACCGAGCCCGCCTATGCCGGGGAGATCACCATCCGCCTCAAGCCGGGTGCGGGCGGCGCCAGTCTGGATGTAATCGCCGCCCGGGTGCAGGCCGAAACGCAATTCCCCTCGCTGCAAACCGGCATCGACACACCGACCATCGAGCGGCTGGGCGAGAGTTTGAACGGCCTGCCGCAGCCCTTTGCGCTGGACCTGTTCGGCGACGATCTCAGCCAGATGTCCGCCAGCGCCCAGATGATCGCGCAGCGCCTGAGCCGCGCGCCGGGGTTGAGCGACCTGTTTAACAACCAAGGCTACCCGGAGACGCAGATCCGCATCACCCCGCGCCCGGCGGCGCTGGCAGCGGCCGGGATGACGCCCGCGGAACTGAGCGGGCAGGTTTCCGCCTTGCTGGCCGGGCAGATCGTAGCGGAATTGCCAAATGGCGCGGCGCCGCTGCCATTGTATGTGCGCCTGCCGGACCCGCATCTGCTCTCGCTGGACGAACTTACCGCCCTCCCGGTGGGGCCAAGCGGCGCCACGCCCCTGGGCGCGCTGGCCGACGTGTCGATCACCGCCAGCCCCAACCAGTTCATGCATATTGATGGCGCCCGCGCGCTGGAGATTCTGGCCACCCCTACCACCGCGCCTAATCTTGCCGTTACCGAGGCCAAGCGCGCTTTGGCCGGGCTGCACCTGCCGCCAGATGAGCGGATCGTCTTTGGCGGGCTCTACCCAATGCTGGAGCGCGCCGCTCTGGGGTTGGGCATCGCCGCGATCGCCGCCATCGCGTCCCTGGCCTGGGTGCTGTTCCTGCGCTTCTCCGGCCATCGCGTGCCGCTGCTGTTGCTGGCACAGATTCCTCTCGCCATGACCGGCGGCGGGCTGGCGCTGGCGGTAAGCGGGCTCGGGCTGAACGGCATCGGGCTGATCGGCTTCCTGGCGCTGGCCGGGGTAAGCCTGAACCACGGCGTGGTGCTGCTGGACCGCGCCCGGCGCAACGAGGCAGAGGGCATGAGCCCGGAAGCCGCAATCGACGAGGCGCTGAATGTGCGCTTCCGCCCCATCTTCCTCACCACCGCCGTGGCGATACTGGGCATGTTGCCCACCGCGCTTGGCTTTGGCACCGGTGCCGCGCCGGAACAGGGGCTGGCAGTGGTGATCGGTGGCGGCATTCTCTGGAGCGCGCTGCTCTGCACCAACCTGCTGCCCGCGCTCTATCTGGCCGGTCGCGGCGGGCAGAAGCGGGAGGGGCAGCCATGAGGTGTACCCTTGTGTTAGCCATAGTCGGTCTCTCCGGCTGCGTCGCCTATCATCCCGCCCCATTGCCGGACACCGCACCCGTGGCCGCGCCTCTGCCCACTGCCCAGCCTTTAACGCTGATGCAGGCTGCCACGCTCGCCGTGCAACGAGACCCGGACCTGGTGGCGGCGCGGGCGCAAAGCGGACTTGCCCAGGCAGAGCTGTTGGCCGCCGGAACACCGCCCGATCCCTCCCTTTCCATCGGTTTTGAGGCACTTCTGGGCGGCCCGGCGTCGATGTCCTCCATCGCGGGTAGCCTGGTCGAAGATGTTTCGCCCCTCATCACGCACTCAGCCAATACAGGCGCCGCCAAGGCGCATCTGCTGCAGGTGAATGCGGGCATTCTTTGGCAGGAATGGCAGGTGGCGGCGCGGGCGGAGCAGCTTGGCGTGGTGCTGACCGGTGATGCCGCCCAGCTTTCCAGCCTGCAAGCCGATGAACCGGCGCTGATGGCACTGGACCAGGAGGTGCAGGCGCAGATGGCGGCGGGCAATCTCACCGAGCAGGATGCCTCCACTACGCAAACCGCCCTGGCCAACCTGCGCGCCGTACTGGATACTGGGGAGCAGGCACAAGCCCAGGACCAAGCCCAACTGGATGCGCTGCTGGCCTTGCCGCCCGGCACACCGGTGGCACTGGCGCCACCGGATGTGGCAGCGATCCCCGCAGCGCAGGCGAACCAGGCCCTCACCACCTTGCCCCTGCGCCGGCCGGACCTGCTGGCCCTGCGCCACGGCTATACGGAGGCTGACGAAAAGCTCCGCGCCGCAATCCGCGGCCAGTTCCTTCCCATCAGCCTCGGCGCCCAGGGCGGGCGGGACACGTCAGGCGTGGTCAGCGCCGGGCCGCTGGTCACGCTGTCCTTGCCTTTGTTCAACCGCAACCAACCTGCCATTCAGACTGCAATGGCCACACGCGCCGCCCTGCACGCGCAATATGAAGCCAGCCTGGCGGGTGCCCAGAACGGCGTCGAAGCTTTGCAGCTGAACATTACGCTATTGCAGCACCAATCCGTCCAGGCCGATCGGGTTGCAGCGCAGGCCGCCGCCATCGCCGCCGATGCGCGCCACAGCTTCGCGGCTGGCGAAATTGATGCAAGAGCGGAGGCCGATCTCATCTTCGCCGCGGGAGAACGGCAGCGCGAAGCGGTTCAGTTGCGGACCCAGTTGCAAACAGCGGAACTCTCCCTGGCCGCGCTGCTAGGTTTTGGCCTGCCTTTTCGGGAATGATCTCTTGCTTTCGAGGCGGCGGACTGCCTCCTCCATCTCCGTCGCGTGATAAGGGTGCATTCAAAAGTTGCGATATCATCGACCCTTGTGATGGCATCCCAAGGAGTGGATTAGTTTGGCGACCGGATTGACATGGATACAGCAGAGGTTGCGGTGGCCCGCTGCGCCGGTCTGGCGACTGGTTTACAATCTTTATGAACGCCAGCTTGAGCGGCAACTGCAGGCACTGCCCATGCCCAGGCATATCGGCATCATCCTTGACGGCAACCGCCGCCATGCGCGCGAAAGCGGCCTGCAGGACCCGGAGGCGATCTACCGGCTCGGTGCTGCCAAGCTCGATGATATTCTGGCCTGGAGCGTCGAACTCGGCCTGCGCATGGTCACGCTCTGGGTGTTTTCGCCCGATAATCTGGGCCGGCCGGCGACGGAGATCGGTGACATTTTCGGCGCCGTCGAAACCAAAATGCGCGCTCTGGCGGCGGACCCGCACATTCAACGCCGGGGTGTGCATATTGCCGCCATGGGACGGCGTGACCTGCTGCCCCCAGCACTCCTCGAGGCCATTGGCACCGCCGAGGCCGCCACCCGCGGCAACGACCAAATTACCGTCACACTTGCCATCGGCTATGGCGGGCGCGAGGAAATAGCCGACGCGGTGCGCGCCTTCCTAGCCGACTGTGCCGCCCAGGGGCTGTCCACAGCCGAGGCGTCTGCGCGAATTAGCCCAGAGGCCATCCGGCGGCATCTCTACCTCGCTGATTTGCCGGACCCGGACCTGATCATTCGCACCAGCGGCGAAATCCGGCTCTCAGGCTTCATGCTCTGGCAGAGTGTACATAGCGAGCTGTATTTCTGTGATGTAAACTGGCCAGCGATGCGCCGGATCGACTATCTGCGCGCCATTCGCGCCTTCCAGCACCGCGACCGCCGGTTCGGCGTCTGACCGGAAACCGTGTAACCTGTCCGGCATATGGTCTCTCTCGTCTCGGGCATCATCGCCGTCGCCACCTCGTGTAGGCGAAGCATTGTGGTGACGCTTAGCGCCCGGCAGGGGGGTCAAACCTTGAACTCCGTAGCGCGTCACTTATACCATAGTAAGCGTAATTCGCGGTAAACTCACAAGGCGGCCAAGGATGAGAAGTTGAGCTGGATCAATGCACGATTTAACGTGCACCGGCTAAATTGAGGAGTCGATGGCACCACTGAATGACAACCGGCCGAAACTGAGACACAAGCTGCGGATGTTGTTCGCAGTTGCGAGTATCTTTCTTGTGCTCTTTGGTTCCGCACCGGTTTGGGCCGCACCATCGCACTGCGTAGGCGCAATAAGCACTTCGTCGATGCCGCTCGCCATGCAAGTTTATACCGTGACCAGCGCGCAGTTTTTCCATACTCCACAAATGCCGGAGAGCGACCCATGCTGCTATGGGGGCCTTGTGTGCTCCACCTGTGCCGGGGCGCCACTAGGCGGCGTCCCGATTGCGTTGCGGGATGAACCGCCCGCTGCGAAGGTTAGCATTGCGTACCTTCCGCGCTCGTCCATGGTTCCGCGGGGGTTTAGCGTCAGGCCAAACCTGCCGCCCCCACGCGCGTGGGCCTGAACCTCACCTAAAACCCCCGCGCGGGCGCACGAATTGTGCCCTGATGCTCTCTGCACTGATTATTTGGCGACATGCCAAGAAAGGTCTTGAACCTATGAACACGCTTATTTCCCGCCGTCATTTGCTGGCCTCCAGCACCACGGTTATGCTCGCCACGTCACTTACCGGCACTTACGCTCGGGCCGCGACACCGGCGCTCACCCTTGAGCGCCGGACGCTGGAGGTGAATGGCAAGGCCGCTTCCGTATTCGGCATCCAAGGGCCAAACGGCAAACCGGGCCTCTCGCTTACCCCTGGCGAGCGCTTCGCCTTTTCGGTCAACAATCGGTGCGGTGAAGCCTCGATCATCCACTGGCATGGCCAAACTCCGCCCCCTGCGCAGGATGGTGTGACGGATACGGGATATGTCGGCCCCATCGGAGCCGGCACCACGCGGGGCTATGATTTTGCTCCCCGCCCCGGCACGCACTGGATGCATTCGCATCAGGGACTGCAGGAGCAGTCGCTGATGGCAGCGCCCCTAATTGTCCACAGTGCGGATGACACGCGGCTCGACGCGCAAGAGGTTGTGGTGCTCCTGCACGATTTCACCTTTCGCGACCCAGCGGAGATTCTCGCAAGCCTCACCGGGCGGCGCAGCAGCCCGAGCGGTACCACGGGAAGCATGATGGGAGGTGGCGGCATGATGGGTGGCAGTGGCATGGCGGGCGGAGGGATGATGTCAGGCAACGGCGGCATGGGCATGGACCTCAATGACATCGATTTCGACGCCTATCTCGCCAATGACCGGACACTGAACGACCCTGACATCGTCACAGCCAGCGCGGGAGCCCAAATCCGGCTGCGGCTGATTAACGGCGCCACCGCCACCAACTTCTGGATCGATCTCGGCGCGCTGCAAGGTCAGCTCATCGCCGTGGATGGCGATGCGGTAAGGCCGATCACCGTCTCGCGTTTTCCCTTGGCTGGCGCACAACGCGCGGACGTGCTGCTTCGCCTACCCGGTGCAGGGACTTATCCAATCATCGCTCAGCGTGAGGGAGGGCGGGAGCGCACGGGTATCATCATCGCCACGCCGGGCGCCGCCATTGCCAAGCTGACAAGTAGTTCTGGATCTGTCTCTGCGGCTTGCGGCTTGGGGCTGGAAGCTCAGCTCACCGCGGCACAGCTCTTATCTGGCCGCGCGCCTGACCGGGTGCATCAAGTAACCCTGACCGGTGGTATGATGGGGTACAACTGGGGCATCAACGGATTGCAATGGAGCAACCACCAGCCGCTCATTGTGAAGGCCGGCGAACGGGTTGCCTTCGACATGGTAAGCAACAGCATGATGGCCCACCCCATGCACCTTCACGGACATCATTTTCAAGTTGTTGAAGTAAATGGCACCGCCATCTCCGGGGCAATGCGCGACACGGTGCTGGTGCCACCCATGGCCACGGTCCGTATCGTCATTGATGCAAACAATCCCGGGCGCTGGCTGTTTCACTGCCATAATCTTTATCACATGGCGTCAGGCATGATGACGGAGCTCATTTACACTTGAATTTGGCTGACTGCGCTCTTTGTCCCGAAAGAGCGCAGTCAGTGCGTGTGCGGGTGGGTGTGACGATGATGCATATCGGGGTAGTGTGGATGCCGATGCATCAGCCGGACGTGCTTGTGCTGGTGGGAATGCGGCTCACCGGCCGGATCGTTCGGCGCATGATTGTGCTGGTGGTGTTCGTCGTGCCGGTGCCGGTGTTCATGCTCCATGTCATCATGAAGGTGGTCGTGTGCGTGGATCTCGGACAGATGCAACCAAAGCCCCGCGGCCATCAGCGCGCCCGCCACCAATAGCTGCCCAGATAAAGGTTCGCCGAGCACCAGAACGGCCAGCGCAGCGCCGACGAATGGAGCCAAAGAAAAATAAGCGCCAGTTCGGGCAGTCCCAAGGTGGCGGAGCGCCAAAACGAACAAAGCGAGGCTGACGCCGTACCCAACGAAGCCAACGGCTCCGGCAGCCACAACCAGACGGACCGGTGGGAAATGGCCGCCGTTTTCCAGTGCCAATAACACATTCATTGTACCCGCGACCAAACCCTTGATCATGGCGATCTGAACCGGGTCTGCTGATGAGAGCTTGCGCGTCAAATTGTTATCGATGCCCCAGCACAAGCAGGCGCCTGCAATCAGCGCGGAGCCAATGTCGAACCTCGCCACTCCGTGCCACGAGAGCAAAACCGCGCCCGCCAGGATCGCGAATGCGCCAATGAGAAGCCGCCGGTCTGCATTCTCCCGGAATACCACCCAGGCGATGCCCATGGTCGCCAGACCTTCGAGGTTCAACAGAAGCGACGCGCTAGCCGCGCTCGTTTGCGACAGCCCAAACATCAACAGCAGCGGGCCGCCAATTCCTCCGGCCAGTATCACCAGTGCGAGCCAAGGTGCATCCGAACGGCGCAAAGGCGCCTCAGCCGCCGGAAGTTGCAAGGCCGTGCGGGCGAAATGGATGAAGGCAAGGCCAAGCCCGGCACCGAGGTAGAGTAATCCGGCCATCATCCAGGGACTCACCGAGCCGAGAAGAAGCTTGGCAAACGGTGTGCTAGCGCCGAACAAGGCGGCGGATAGTAGCGCAAGGAGGATGCCAGGGCGGTTCATGCTTGGAGCGTAGCCGGAATCGGCAAAGAAGTCGCCAGGGCCGGATTGGCTTCGGGTATTTGATCCCTCGATGCCTTGATGTGTTACGAGAGGTTTTTTCGAACGAGAAGAACCAGGATTACAATACCTCGGCAGTTAGTCTGCCCTTCTGCTGAAGCTCAGTGGAAAGAAAGATACCGTGTGGTGAGCGGCCGACCGGAATGCTAATGTAGTCGCCAGAGGCGGGGTCAAGGACTGCTACGGCCTCGGCAAAGCGCAGCGCGATCCAGAGCTTTCCGTCTGGTGCAATCCCGATATCGTCTGGGCCTCCCGGCAACGTGTAAGTCCGCCGAACTTCTAAGGAAACCGGGTCAAGTACGCTGAGGGAACCCTCCAGCCTATTTGAAACGTAAAGCACCGAGCGATCCGGCGGAAGAAAGATGTTATGAGCGCCATTGCCGGTCACTACGCGACGATTAATCAGGCCACTCACCGGGTCCAGTTCAGCAACAAAATTCTCGCCCATGACGGCGACCAGAACCTTGCCATTGTGCCAAAGTACCCCAGCGGGCGTATCGCCAACATGGGCGGTCCAGCGAATCGCCATGGTGGCGAGATCGAAGCAGACGACGGTGTCGCCGCCTTGCATAGAGTTGAAACTGTACCGGCTGTCTGGGGAGAAATCGAGATGGCTCGGCATCGATCCAGGGGAGAAGCGCTTCACCAGTTTGAGCGTCGCGCTGTCATAAACGTCGACATGGTTCAAACGTAACGCGTTAACTACGAGATATTTCTGATCCGGCGTATAGCCAAGTTGATAAGGATCGGCAATGCGGATATGCCCGAGGGGTGCCGCGGTAACCGGGTTGAAGACAAACAGAGCATTGCCGCTGGCGTCAGAAATATAGAGCTTGCTTCGATCCGGCGTAAGCGCCCAATGGCTCGGCTCGCGATAGGTCGGTATCGTATCGATAACCTGATGCTTGTCCATATCGATGACGCTGATTGAGGCTTCTCCTGAGTTCATCACCATCGCGAGGGACGACGAAGCGGCTAACGACACACGCGGACCTAAAAGCGCCAAAGGTAATCCTAGAGCCGTTCGGCGGGTTATCATGCTTTCAATTCAGCTCCAGTATGCAAAACGGACTTTAAGGCTTCCCATCGGGGGAGAGTCAAGAATCACGGATGCCATTTATAACAGTTATTGTTTTGGTGCCGGATGAGAACAGCCTATCCAATTTGTTGGTGCTAAATCTCGAAGATCTTATCCGGTAGCTCGTCACGCTTTAATGTGCCTGGCGGAAAATGCATTGCCAGCGCGACGCCGCATTTTTCGATGGCGGCCACAAACCCATCCACTGGTCGGCCGGCTTTGACAGCAGTCACTAATGCGTTGACGGCATCGTCCCAGACATCCTTCGTAACTTTTTTATTGATCCCAGAATCGGCGATGATCTCCGCATAGCGTTCGGCCGATGAGGCAAAAATCAGCACCCCGGTACGATGCTCGGTTTTATCGAGACCCTTTGAATAAAACAGGCGCATCGCTTCGGCATGCGCGCGGGCGCGTTTGGCCGAGCTCGGAACGACGTGGAGTCTTAGCTTCTGATGCGACAGTGCCAACGCCGCCAGAAGGAAAACAATAAGCTGTATGAGGTACTCCACCGGAGCGGACCATTTAGTCAAATAGATCAAAGGTAACGGGACAAACAACGCGATCGCCGCTGCCCAGATGATGGGATGTTGATGATCGTCGCTCAAATGTTTGGCGATGACGCAGAATATCTCTCCGTCCGTCTGTGCTTCTGCCTTACGGATGGCATCGGCAATGCGT
>NCFD01000192.1 GCA_002281005.1 Acidocella sp. 35-58-6
CAGTGGAAATCTGTGCTTAAGGCCTAATTTTTCTGTAATTGATCCGGCAGAAGCTTTTACACCAGTGCATGAGTTCAGATGAAGATATAAGTTTTCGCGTATTGGGTTAATTTTCCTGTCTGGTTATGATTGCGCGTTGGGCAGGGAGTGGGCAATGGAAGTTCCTCTCTTCAGCGCCCCGGGTTTGTCGGGAATATTGTTATAAAAGGTCCTCAACGTCAGATGGTGAGCAGTAAAATCGTCAAAATAGCTTCGCCTGAAATCCAGGCCTCTGAAGGGCTGTTGGACCCGGCGGCGGATAATAACTACATCGCCGCCCTGGCGCGTGGCCTGGCCGTTATGCGGGCTTTTGCCGGCCAGCGTAACCAGCTCACCATGGCAGAAATCGCCAAGCTGGTGGGCCTGCCGCGGGCTACCGTGCGCCGCTGCCTCATAACCCTCACCGCTCTCGGCTATATCGATACCAACGGCAAATATTACCGCCTGACCCCGCAGGTGCTCACCCTCTCACAATCGTATTTTTCATCGAACCCGTTGCCGAGGGTCGCCCAGCCCTTCATCGAGCAGGTCAGTGAGGCGGTTGGGGAATCTTGCTCGGTTTCGGTCCTCACGGGCGATGAAGTCATTTATGTCGCCCGCTCCACCCGTAAGCGGGCGGCCTCAGTTCACCGCGATGTCGGCCAGAATTTGCCGGCTTATTGCACATCAATGGGCCGGGTGTTGCTCGCCCATCTCGAACCGGAACAGCTTGACGCTTATTTCAAACGGGTTACCCTCAAGAAATTCACGCACGAGACGATCACGGACGAAGCTGTCTTGCGCGCGCTGTTGGACCAGGTTCGCCGGCGTGAATTTTGCCTGATCGATGGTGAACTGGAGCATAACTTGCGGGCTGTAGCGGTACCGGTGCGGGACCAGTCCGGCCGCGTCATCGCAGCAGCCCATATCAGCTCCGAAGCTGACAGGACGCCAAAAGAAAAGATGCGCAACGATTTTCTGCCCGTTTTGCGCTCGGCGGTGTCCCAGATGCGCTCAATGCTCATCGGCTGAAGGCCAAAAATCTTTCTTCCAGTTTGACGCGTATCAAGGTGGTATGGGCGTAGCTTCGCCATCATATATGTCATGAACAAAGGAGGATGACATGATTGTCTCTGATTTGATGACTAAAAAGTGTATTTCGGTTCAACCTGGTACCAGCCTTGCGGATGCCGCACGGATTATGCTGGATCAGCATGTCAGCGGGTTGCCGGTTGTCGACGCGACGGGCAAATTGGTTGGCGTGGTGACTGAGGGCGATTTGTTGCGCCGCACCGAACTTGGAACCGCCAGTCACCAAGCCGGCTGGCTAAAGACCTTTTTCCTTCCCGACAGCCTGGCCGCTGATTACGTGAAAACCCATGGCCGTCACGTCTCCGAGGTGATGACCCCGGACCCAATTTTCGTGACACCGCAAACCACTCTGGCTGACGCCGCGACCTTAATGGTTAACAAGCATATCAAACGCTTGCCGGTGGTGGCTGGTCATGAATTGGTTGGCGTTATCAGCCGCACCGATCTGCTGCGCGTGCTGGTCCGAAAACTTATCGAAATTCAGGCCAACGAGCCGTCGGATGTCGAAATAGCCAAATATATCAAAGCAAGCCTGGAACATGAAAACTGGACCCCGAAGGCTGGGATCCATATCGAGGTGAAAGACAGCATTGTTTACCTCAAGGGTATCATCATGAGCGACGCCGAAAAGCAGGCGGTCAACGTGATCGCGGAAAATGCGCCTGGGGTGAGGGAAGTCGTCGACGAGTTGGTATTCGTGGACCCCGCTACCGGGATGGCGTTTCAATAGTTGTTAGGCGGCCGCTTTCACCGCGTTTAGCACCGTGATGCCGTAGCGCTCGATTTTTGTGGTGCCCATCCCTGGAATCTCGGCCAGGGCACTGAAGCTGCTTGGCCGTAGGGTGGCAATGGCGGCGAGGGTGGCATCGTGGAAAATCACATAAGCCGGCACATTCTGCTCCTTGGCAAGGCGTGAGCGTTCGGTCCGCAGCGCCTCGAACAGCTTAGCCGCCTCACCGGTCAATTCGGTCCGGGCACTCTTGGTTTTCATCACGGCGGCGGATGATGTGGAGGTTCTCTCACGCCGGAAATTTACTGTCTCAACACCTTTAAGCACCGGCTCGGCCAGAGCCGTGAGCCTTAGGGCGCCGAAGGAATCGTGATCCACCTCAATAAACCCGCGCACAATCATCTGCCGGAACACCGATCCCCACCCCTTACGGTCCAGCTCGGTTCCCACGCCGAACGTCGGCAACTGGTCATGGTTGAACTTCAAAATCTTCTCGGTTTTCATCCCCAGTAACACATCTACCAGATGCCCGGTGCCAAAACGCTGGCCGGTGCGTAACATGGCGGAGAGCGCCTTGCGGCAGGCGGTGGTAGCATCCCAGGTCTCAGCCGGGTTCAGGCAAGTGTCGCAATTGCCGCAACCCTGCATCATGGTCTCACCAAAATGCGCCAATATCGCTTGGCGGCGGCATGAGGCGGTTTCACAAATCCCCAGCAGCGCATCGAGCTTGCTGCGCTCAACCCGTTTGATGTCATCGGGTGAGCCACTTTGGTCGATCATATTGCGGCGGAACACGATATCCTGGGTGCCGTAAAGCAGCAGCGTCTCAGCCGGCATGCCATCACGACCGGCGCGCCCGGTCTCCTGGTAAAACGCCTCAAGACTACCCGGCAAATCCAGATGCACCACGAAGCGCACATCCGGCTTATCAATCCCCATCCCAAACGCGATAGTGTCACCAGCACCAGGCCCTCTTCTGAGAGAAACGCATCCTGATGCCGCGAGCGTACTGCCGGGTCGAGCCTGGCGTGATAGGGCAGGGCGTTAATCCCCGAGGCTTTCAGCGCCGCCGCGGTTTCATCCACGGTATTGCGGCTCAGGCAATAAACAATTCCGCTCTCACCCTCGTGGGCCTTTAAAAACGTCAGTAGTTGCCTTAAGGGTGCTGCCTTCGGCACCACCGCATAGCGAATGTTGGGCCTATCGAAACTTGCCAGAAACAGCCGGGCCTCATCAAGGTTAAGCCGCCGCCGGATTTCCTCGCGCGACTGCATATCCGCCGTGGCGGTCAGCGCAATCCGTGGCACGCCCGGAAACAACCGCCCCAAAGCAGCCAGTTGCAAATATTCCGGCCTGAAATCATGTCCCCATTGGCTGACGCAATGCGCTTCATCAATGGCAAACAGCGCAATCTGGGCTTCGTCCAGCATTTCCAGAAAATCAGGCTGCATCAGCCGTTCCGGTGCCACATACAGCATATCCAGCGTTCCAGCTCGCAAATCCGCCCGTACCTGGGTGCGCTCTGCTGGCGTCATGCTGGAATTGATCGCCGCCGCATTCACACCTAACTGGCGCATCGCCGCCACTTGGTTGCGCATCAGCGCAATCAACGGCGAGACCACTACGCCCACACCGGCACGGCATAATGAGGGGAGTTGGTAGCAAAGCGACTTGCCGCCGCCGGTCGGCATCAAAACAATCGCATCGCCGCCGCTCATCACATGCGAAATAACCGCCCGCTGCTCACCTCGGAATCCAGGTAACCCAAATACGCTGTGCAGCACTCTATCAGGGTCGGCGGCAAACGAATCGGCCTGATGCATATCCATACATCGTGGGTACAATTTCCGCTCGCGCCGACGCAACAGCGCCCTATTAACCTCACCGACTGAACCTTATATCTGAGCAATGGCTGATTACACTCCCT
>NCFD01000193.1:0-3763 GCA_002281005.1 Acidocella sp. 35-58-6
GAAACGCCGGTGACGGGTTTTGTATTCAAGGTGCAGGCCAACATGGACCCGCAGCACCGCGACCGCATTGCTTTCACCCGCATCTGCTCCGGCAAGTTTACCCGCGGGATGAAGCTGGTTCATTCGCGCACCAAAAAGCCGATGGCGATTCAGGCGCCGATTTTCTTCTTCGCGCAGGACCGTTCATTGGCTGAGGAAGCCTATCCCGGCGATATTATCGGCATTCCCAACCATGGCACGCTACGGGTGGGCGATACACTCACCGAGGGTGAGGTTCTGCGCTTCACCGGCATCCCGGATTTCGCCCCGGAAATTCTGCGCCGCGCGCGCCTGGCTGACCCGATGAAGGCCAAGCAGTTGCGCAAAGCGCTTGAGGATTTGGCGGAAGAAGGTGTAACCCAGGTGTTCCGCCCGATGACCGGCTCAGACTGGATTGTGGGCGTGGTGGGGGCGTTGCAGTTGGATGTGCTCTCCAGCCGCATCGAACAGGAATATTCGGTGCCGGTGGCATTTGAGCAGGCCCCGTTCGATACGGCCCGCTGGATATTCTCGGAAGACGCCGCGCGGTTGAAAACCTTCATCGAACTGAACCGAAGTGCGATGAGCGAGGACCGTGAGGGCGCACCGGTGTATCTGGTACGCAATAATTGGGAACTGAACCGGATGAAGGAGAATTTTCCCGAGATCACGTTCTCGGCGACAAGGGAGAGAAGGTAGGGGGTTTTGCCGGGTCGTCGTTGCGAGCCGCTTGAGGCGTGGCAAGCCATTGTATGCGGTTCTTACATATGATGACATTGACCCGGGGCGCATATGATGGACATTCGAGCGATTAACACGGAGCCATTTTCCAGATCATCATAAGCTACTTGGCTCAGCAGTCCGGCATCATTCGAGTTTAGTCCGGTGTATTCCGACATTGATTAATCTTCCAATGGAACTACTTGAGATCGCCGATTATGATATCAGCGCCAACCGCGCCAGCGAGACGATGTCCGTCAGAGCTGATTGATACGAATTGTAAATTTTTACCGCCATATTCTCCTACGATGGTCATAGTGTTAATATCCCACACTCTTGCAACGCTGCCATCAGGATTCCAACCATCATACGAGGCCAGAATATGGTCGTCATCTATCCATTGTAAGTTTGTTATCGTTGCATTCTCGCCACCACGAGAGAAAGGAACATATTTTATAGTCGGTAAAGTCTCGAGAATAGATCCGTCAGACGCTCTTAATATAGTGACTGTTCCATGATCAATATTTGAAGACCCAACTGCGATCAAAGTTCCATTTGGACTATAGGTAATAAAATTATACGGGAAGGAGGTCGGATCAACTACCGTTTGATGAAGCAACTGACCTGTGCTAACATCAAAAAATGAGATGTTACCAGCATAACAACCCCCAACAACTAATTCGTGGTCATCTGGACTAAAGGCTAGAGCCAACGGTATGTGGCGGAACTGACACCGAATTTGTTGTATCACCTTTGTGTCTTTTCCATTATAAATTCTCACAGCCACCCCATCCGCAGCTGTAGAGGCAGCTATCATTTTTCCGTCTTTCGTTACCGCAATCGCTTCTGCAATACTATCTTGCCAAGGGCTAGTTTGTAGCGGTTGAGAAAAAGACGAATAAAAAGTCTTCACTATTGAATTTGTAGTAATGCTCCATATCTGAAAAGAAGTATTTTCATTATTCAAATTTCGTATCGTCGGTCGAACAATGTGAAAGCTATCTCCTATAAATTGGATTTTTGAGTTATTCTCTGCAACTGGATAGTCACTCCAAATATGACTCACGATTTTCCAACTTGATGTATCATAAACATCGATATTTTTTTCAAGAAAACTCCCAACACACAAATATTTCTCGTCGGGGCTCCAGACGATGCTTGACACAGAACCGTTCTGCGGAAGAGTTGCTTCCGGGACAAATAACTTATTCTGATCACAACTTGCACAGGCAACTGAACTAATCAGCGGAGATTGTATCAGCGGAGATTGTAATTTGGACGGCTGAGCTGCGACGGTCCAAAAAACAACAGAACACAACGAAATTGAAATTAGAAAATGCCTCGTCATCGTTGCTCTTTCACATGCATCGTATAATTATTTAGCAAGCGTAGGGCGGATGAGCGTAGCGTAATCCGCCTTCTTTTGCGACAGGTTTTTAAGCAGGATTTTATTTCTGCGTTACCTTGCTCCACTAACAAACCCACAGCGGCGGAATGCGCTTCGCTGTTCCGCCCTACGGACGTTCCCCGGGTCATGGCAGTTAATGCGGCCATGACCGGGAAGGTGTCGCACTACCCCCGCGTCACCCGCTTCGGTTTCATCGCTACCGGCACAGTGAAGCCCAAAGCCTCGAAACTATCCTTCATATGTTTCGGCAGCGGGGCTTCCACCGTTAAAAACCCGCCATCCGGGTGTGGAATTTTCAAACGTCGCGCGTGCAAATGCAGTTGTGGGGCGAAGCCATCGGCAAAGGCGGCGCCATACGCCGCGTCCCCCAAAATCGGCGTGCCAAGTGCTAGCGTATGCACCCGCAACTGATGCATCCGTCCGGTCAACGGGTTGAGTTCCGCCCAGGCGAATTTTTTGCCGGCATAGTCGATGATTTTATATTCGGTCACGGCCCGCAACGCTTCCTTATCCTCGCGCGAGGCCGGTGCGGAACGCGACGAGCCTTCGCCTTCCACCCGGTTCAGTGGCAAATCAATCCGCCCTTCCAGCACCGGCGGCACACCCCACAGTAGCGCCCAATAGGTTTTCTCAACATCACGGCCCCGGAAGGCGGCGGCCAGGCGGGAGGCGGGTTTCACCCCGCGCGCCAGAAGCAACACGCCGGAGGTATCGCGGTCCAACCGGTGCACCAGTTTGGGCCGTTCAGTGCCGTCAAAGCGCAGTGAGTCCAACATGCCGTCCAGATGCACCTTAATGCCGCTGCCGCCCTGGCTGGCCAGGCCCGCCGGCTTGTTCAACACAATCACCGAGTCATCGCGGTATAAAATCATCGCCTCCAAATCACGCACCATATGCGGGTCCATCACCATCACCTGCCGCACTTTGGGCATCTCAGAGGGCGGGGTGATCGGCGGCACGGTGACAATCTGGCCGGTTTCCACATGGGTACTGGCTTCGGCGCGCTTGCCATCAACGCGGATTTTGCCGTTGCGCAGCAGCTTCTGGATCATGGCTTGCGTTAAGCCCTCAACATTGCGGCGCAGGAAACGGTCAAGCCGGCTGTCGGCTTCGGTGTCAGGGACAGGGAGGATCAGGTCAGTCATGGGGTCTCTTCGCGCAATTTTGCCCAATAAGCGAGGCGCTTGGAAATTTCGCGCTCAAAGCCGCGCTCGACAGGGCGGTATAAATCCGGGCGGCCCATGCCGTCGGGGAAGTAATTTTGGCCGGAAAAGGCGGCTTCGGTGGCGTGGTCGTATTCGTATCCGGCCCCGTAGCCGAGGTTTTTCATCAGTTTGGTGGGGGCGTTCAGAATATGCGCGGGGGGCATCAGGCTGCCGGTTTCCTTGGCCGCGCGGTTGGCGGCACCAATGGCTTTATAGGTGGCGTTCGATTTCGGCGCGGTGGCGAGGTAAATTACCGCCTGCGCGATGCATATCTCCCCCTCCGGCGAGCCAAGGCGCTCATAAGCTTCCCAGGCAGCCAGCGCCTGCACCAAAGCCTGCGGGTCCGCGAGGCCGATATCCTCGGAGGCAAAGCGCGTAATGCGCCGGGCGATGTAACGCGGGTCCTCGCCAC
>NCFD01000193.1:3781-6349 GCA_002281005.1 Acidocella sp. 35-58-6
GGCGTCAGCATCGGAGCCGCGCATGGATTTATGTAAGGCGGAAATGAGGTTGTAATGCTCCTCGCGGTCTTTGTCGTACAGCGCCGCGCGGCGGGCGAGTAAATTTGCCAACTGGTCGGAATTTAAGGGTGTTTTATCAGTGAGGGCAAATAATTGCTCGGCCAGATTCAACAAGGCACGGCCATCGCCATCGGCCATCGCCCGCAAGGTGGCGCGGCCTTCGGGGGTGACGGGTAGCGGCGCACTGGCATCGGTTTCAGCCCGCACCAGCAGGTTTTCCATCGCGGCATCATCCAAACGCCGCAGCACCATCACCTGGCAGCGCGAGAGTAACGCACCGTTGAGCGCGAAGGAGGGGTTCTCGGTGGTGGCGCCGATCAGCACGATGGTACCGGCTTCCACCACCGGCAGAAACGCATCCTGCTGGGCGCGGTTGAAGCGGTGGATTTCATCGACAAACAGCAATGTGGTTTTGCCGACGCGTTTGAGCTTCAGCGCGTCATCGAACACCCGCTTCAAATCCGCCACACCAGAGAACACCGCTGAGATTTGGGTGAAATGCAGCCCGGCCTCCGCCGCCAGCAGCCGGGCGATGGTGGTTTTACCCACGCCCGGTGGCCCCCATAAAATCAGCGAGGCCAGCGAGCCGCGCTGTAACATGCCGGTCAGGCTGCCCTCAGGCCCCAGTAAATGGTCCTGCCCCACAATGTCGGCCACGTGCTTAGGCCGCAGCCGCTCGGCCAGCGGGATGGCGGTGGGGGAAGAGGGTGTTATTTCGGTGGCGGCAAATAAATCATCGTCGGCGGGCATTTGCCCTATGTAGCGCCGCCCCGCCCGTTACCCAAATTTGCGGGTCACCAACAGCGCCACCCCGGCAGTGACCGCGGTGATGATGGCACCCCAGATCATGTCCAGCACCGTTACATTCAGTGGCCAGCCTTGCAAAATTGCTAATGATGTGAGGTCGTAAGTGCCGTAAGCGATCAATCCAAACACCGCGCCGCGTGTAACCGCCGCACCAAAACCGCCACCGGCCAGGGCGGGCAGGGTGATGAGGTAGGTAACCCCGGCAGCGTATAGCAGATAAAACAGCGCGGCGGCCCAAATCACCGGCTTATCAGTCATCAAATGCCCAATGCCGGGGCGGTACAGGCGCGAGGTGGCAAAGCCAAGCCAGCCTCCATCCATAATGCCCATCACAATCAGGCTGGTGAGGTAAGCGATGATCGGCGTGCGCATGGCGGCTCCTTGGTTAGCGTGACTCCCATGTGGCGGAGGGACTTAAAATTCCAATGGCTGGTTTTCAGAATACCATTTTACAGTCCGCGCCAAAGCGGCATCGAAATCAACGGCAGGTTGCCAGCCCAGTTGGGTGCGGGCTTTAGTGGTGTCCAGCCGCATATGTTTAATCTCGGCCTGCGCGGTGGAGGCGATGATGGGCTGCAAGTCCGAGCCCATCATACGGCTGATTTGTGCCACCAACCCGATGATGGGAACGGCGACCTCATGGGAAAAATTGAAAGCCTGGCCGCGCAAATTTGAATCTGCTGCCAGCCTTTCCGCCAGCATCAGATGCACCTGTGCGGCTTCCTCAATATATAAAAAATCCCGGGTGAAATTACCGTCCGATCGCAGTACCGGCGCTTGGCCCCGCAAAATCTGCCGGATGGTGTAAGGAATAATCCGCTCAAAAGCGAAATCATAGCCACCGAAATAATTGCCGCAGCGGGTGATGGCGACGTTGAGGTTAAATAGCCGCCCGTATGATTGCGCGATCAAATCCTGGGTGGCCTTTGCGATCTCATAGGGGTGCTTGGGCTCCAGCGGTTTATCTTCCTGGAAGGGCGTTGGCTGCGTGCCATAGGCTTTATCGGACGATGCCACGATCATTAATGCGTTCGGCTGATGAAGCCTGATCTGTTCCAGCAGGTTGATGGTGCTCTCAATACTGGCCCGCAACGCCGCCGCCGGCTCGCGCAATGCGGCGTTCACATCTACCATCGAGGCGAGGTGGAATACCGCCGCCAATTCATGCGCCGCAAAAGCTCCAGCCACCACGGCCGGGTCTTCGGCGGTTCCCCTGATGATCGTCGTGCGCCGATCGAACCCGGCCAGCTCAAATTGTGAATTTGGCCGTGGGCGGCGGCTAATGGCAATGATATCAACGCCTTGCTCCAGGAGCTGCCGTACCACCCAGCCGCCCAGAAAGCCGGTGGCCCCGGTGATAAGAACTTTTTTACCCTGCCAGAAGCTCACCCTGCCTGCTCCGTTTTGCTTTAGTCTTCAATTTAATCTGGTTTTGCTTGTTGACCCGCCGTCATCTCACTATATCGGGAGGATGGCAAATCAAAATGGTCCGATCATCGATATGACCCCGGATGGTGGTTTCGTGCAGCCACCCAAGACGGATTACCTCACCATTCTCGCCCGGTTACTGGCGTTTGGCGTGCTGCTGCTGGTGGCGGCGGTGGCGTTCTGGATGGCGCTATTCATCGTTCCGGTACTCATCATCCTTGGCATCGCCGGATACGCACTCTCGCGCACCCAAATCAGGCGCTTTTAAGCAGC
>NCFD01000194.1 GCA_002281005.1 Acidocella sp. 35-58-6
AGCCGCCAAGCCAAGTAACGCGACAGCTTTAGCGTGGTGCCGGTGGTGCCACGCTAAATTTTCACCGCGCCGATTAAAAATTCCACGTTGCCTTCCGGGCCGGTGATTGGGCTGCGCTCAACCCCGCGTACTTGCCAGCCCTCCAGGCCAGTCCACCAATTTTTAATTTTCTCACATACCGCATCGTGGATCGCGCTATCGCGCACGACCCCGCCTTTACCCACATGCTCGGGGCCGGCCTCGAACTGTGGCTTGATGAGGGCGACAGCAAACGCGCCGGGCGCGCACAGCGCCAGCGCCGCGGGAAGCACAATTTGTAAGCCGATGAAGCTGGCATCACACACTAACGCGCCGATCGGTTCGGGAATGAGAGCGGTGGTGAGATGCCGCGCATTGGTTTTTTCCAGCACGGTGACGCGAGGGTCGGCGCGTAATTTCCACGCCAGTTGGCCATGCCCCACATCGACGGCGTAAACATGTTTGGCGCCGTTCGTCAGTAGTACATCGGTGAAGCCGCCGGTCGAGGCACCGACATCCAGCCCGATGCGTCCGGTCGGGTCGAAATTGAAATGCTTCAGGCCGTGCGCCAGCTTCACGCCACCGCGCGACACCCAAGGGTGGTCCTGGCCTTTAATGATGATGTCCTTGTCATCAGCGATCATGTCACCGGCTTTGTTGACGCGGGCGGTGTCAACATACACCAGCCCGGCCATGATCAATGCCTGCGCCTTCGCCCGGCTCTCAACCAGGCCGCGGGCGACGAGCAATAAATCAGCGCGTTGTTTGGGCAATTAGCTCTTGCGGGTGACGGTGAAGCGGGCCAGCAGACGCAGTAACTCAGCGCGTTCACCAAAGCTCTCCAGATGTTGCGCGGCCTGGTCAGCCAAATGCTCGGCCTGGGCGCGGGCGCGCTCCAGCCCTAAAATCGAGACCATGGTGGCTTTGCCTTGCGCGGCATCCTTGCCGACCGTCTTGCCGATATCCGCAGCCGACCCGGCTTCATCCAGCACGTCATCGTAAATCTGGAAGGCGCCGCCCAATTCGCGGCCGTAAGCGGCGATAAAGTGCCGCTGCGCTTGCGGGGCACGGCCTAAAATGGCACCAGCCTCGGCGGAGAACTGGATCAGCCGGCCGGTTTTCAGCGCCTGCAGCCGGGTAATTTCGGGCCCGGAAAGCTGTTTGCCCTCGGCCAGCATGTCAATCATCTGGCCGCCCACCATGCCACGCGCCCCTGAGGCTAGAGCGAAGGCTGAGATCAGCTCGCAGCGGGCCTCAGCGTCGGCATGGGTGTCTTCCTCGGCCAGCACCTCAAAGGCGCGGGTTTGCAGGGCGTCACCGGCCAAAATCGCGGTGGCTTCATCGAATTTTTTATGGCAGCTTGGTTTGCCACGGCGCAGATCGTCATCGTCCATCGCGGGCAAATCATCATGCACCAGCGAATAGGCGTGCAGCATTTCCACCGCCGCTGCCACCCGGGCCGCGCAGGTGATGTTCACGGTGAATAATTTGGCGGTCTCCATCACCAAAAACGCCCGCAGGCGCTTGCCGCCATTCAGGCAGGCATAGCGCATCGCCTCGATCAGCCGCGCCTCGGCGGCCTCTGGCACCGGCAGCAGCGCGTCCAACTGTGCCTCCACCAGCCGGGCGGCTTCGGTCATGGCTTCCGCCAGCAAGTCGGGTTTGCGCACCAGGTCCAACGCCATGTTTATTCCTCGTTCTTCAAGCCGAGCGTGCCATCGGCCCGCGCCACAATCGCCTGCACCCGGGCTTCCGCCTCGGCCAGCTTGGCTTCGCAATGTTTTTTTAACGCCGCCCCCCGCTCATAGGCGGCAATGGCGTCTTCAAGTTTTTGCTGGCCGGATTCCAGGCCGCGTACAATCGCTTCAAGCGCGGCCAGCGCCTCCTCGAAGGGCATTGCGGAAATATCGGTCTCAGGTTTGGTTGCCATGGCTTTTGACTACCCGGACAGGCGCAAATTCACAACCTCATAAGCGCCTTCACGTGCACGGCGGCAGACGAGGCCAGAGCGTCCAGGTCGTAGCCTCCCTCGAGGAGCGAGACCACCCGGCCGGGGCAAAACTCATCCGCCACCGCCAGCAGCATTTCGGTCACCCAGGTAAAATCCGCCTCGCGCAGCCGCAACTGTGCCAGCGGGTCGTGGGCGTGGGCATCAAACCCAGCGGAAATAATCAGCAATTCCGGCTTGAACGCCCGTAGTGCGGGAATAATCCCCGACCCCCAGGCCACCCGGAAGTCATCGCCGCCAGTGCCAGGCGCCAGTGGCAGGTTGATGATGTTGGCGGCAATGCCGGTCTCATAGGCCATGCCGGTACCCGGGTAGCACGGGTGCTGGTGTGAGGAGCCGTAAAATAAATCGGGGTCATTGGCGAAAATATCCTGCGTGCCGTTGCCGTGATGCACGTCGAAATCCACCACCGCGATGCGCCGCAGCCCCCAGCGGGCGCGGGCATGGAGCGCCGCCACGGCGGCGTTGTTGAACAGGCAAAACCCCATGGCACGGTCCGCCTCGGCATGGTGGCCGGGTGGGCGCATCGCAACGAAGGCAGCTTTGGCCCAGCCTTCCATGACCGCGTCCACCGCCGCGATCGCCCCGCCGGCAGAGCGCCGCGCGGCCTCAAGTGAGGCAGTGCTGATAAATGTATCGGCATCGATGGGCTGGATTTCACCGGGCTTTACCTCAAGTGCCAGCATCGCCTCGACATGGCGCTTGCTGTGTGCCGCTTCCAGCGCCGCCACCGGGGCCATGGGTGATAGTTCCCGCAGCAGGTCGGTGAACACTGGGGCTTCCAGGGCGCGCAGCAGATACCGCACGCGGTCCGCGCATTCGGGGTGATGCTCGCCGGTGTCATGCTCTAGCGCAATCGGGTGGGTGAACAGGGCCACGCTCATGGGGCTACCTCCGCCTGACAGCGGATGGTGAAGCTATACACGCCCCGGACCTCGCTGGTTGCGACCAGCGCGTGTCCGCTGGTTTTACAAAAATCCCTGAAGTCGCTCAGGGCTTCCGGGTCGGTCGCCAGCACCCGTAATTTATCACCTGTTGCCATGCCGCGCAGGGCGCGCGCCGCCCGCAGCACTGGCATCGGGCTTTTCATGAATTGTGCATCGATCAGCATTTCAGCCATTTTCACTCCCTCCGCGCAGAATGACCTCCGAACCGGACTTGAGCAAGCCTGCCAAAGCGCCGACATTATCACCATGACATATCGCATCGGCATTGATCTTGGTGGCACCAAAACTGAAATCCTTGTTTTAGGCCCGGATGGCAGCAATGTACTGCGCCGCCGTGCGCCAACCCCCCAAGGCTATCAGGCGGCGCTGACGATGATGGCGAACATGGTGCGCCAGGCTGAGGCTGATATCGGCGCCACCGCGACCGTAGGGGTGGGCATACCCGGCAGCATTAGCCCGGCCACCGGGCTGGTGAAAAACGCCAACTCCAATGCGCTAAATGGGCATCCTTTCGATAAGGATTTGGGAGATATTCTCCGCCGCGAGATCCGGGTTGCTAACGACGCCAATTGCTTTGCCCTGTCAGAAGCATCCGACGGAGCGGCGGCGGGGGCGTCTGTGGTGTTCGGGGTTATCCTCGGCACCGGCTGCGGGGCCGGCATTGTGGTGGAGGGCAAAATTCTTGAAGGCCGCCATCGCATCGCCGGCGAATGGGGGCACACGCCGCTGCCTTGGCCGCGCCTTGATGAATTGCCGCTGCGGCAATGCACCTATGTTTCCGGCACAGCCTTGGCCCGTGAGGCTGATGGCCCGACCGCCCGTGATGCCACCCAGCTTACCGCCCGCGCCGCCGCCGGTGATGCCGCCGCCGCCACGGCGCTGGCAATCCACGCAGACCGGCTGGCCCGCAGCCTGGGGGCGCTTTCAACGTTGCTGGACCCGGATGTGATCGTGCTGGGCGGCGGGCTCTCCAACCTGCCGCATTTATATGAGCAGTTGCCCGGCTTAATGGCGCCGTACGTGTTCTCGGATGTGTTCACCGCCAAAATTGTGCCGAACCAGCATGGTGATTCCTCCGGCGTGCGAGGTGCGGCCTGGCTGTGGCCGGCGAGTGGCTGATGCCCGGCTTCTGCCGCGACTGCGATAATATTACCGGTACCGCCGCAAGCTGTCCCGCGTGCGGTAGTGTCAGGTTGGTGCGGCACCCGGAGCTTTTCACGCTTAATATCGGCCATGTCGATTGCGATGTGTTTTATGCCAGTGTCGAGAAACGCGACCGGCCTGAGTTGGCTGATGTTCCGCTGATCGTGGGCGGCGGCACCCGCGGGGTGGTGACCACGTGCTGCTATGTGGCCCGGCTGTATGGTGTGCGCAGCGCCATGCCGATGTTCAAGGCGCTGGCCCTGTGCCCAAAGGCGGTGGTGATCCCGCCGGATATGGCGAAGTATATCGCGGTGTCGCGCGAAATCCGGGCGCTGATGGAGACCCTGACACCGTTGGTGCAACCACTCTCGATTGATGAGGCGGTGCTGGATTTATCCGGCACCGAGGCACTGCACGGCACGCCACCCGCCATAACCTTGAATAAATTATCCCGCACCGTTGAGCGCGAAATTGGCGTGACCATCTCAATTGGGCTGTCGCATAACCGGCTGCTGGCCAAATTGGCGGCGGAGCGTGACAAGCCGCGCGGCTATTATGTGTTCGGCCATGACGCGGCGGCGATTTTGGCGCCCGAGCCGGTGGGCACGCTGCCTGGCATCGGCCCTGCGATGGTGAAGCGCCTAAGCGTGCTGGGCATTACCCGGATTGGCCAACTGGCGGCCCTTGATGAACGTGCCGCCCGCCGGGTGCTAGGTGATGAGGGGGTGTCGCTGGCGGCACGGGCCCGCGGTGAGGATGTCCGCAGCGTGCATATCGAGCGCGACACCAAATCAATCAGTGCCGAGACCACCTTTGCCAGCGACCTTAAAAATTCCGCCGAGCTTGAAGCGGCACTATGGCGGCTGACCGAAAAGCTCGGACGGCGCCTGCGTGAGGAGCATTACGCCGCCGCTGGGATCACCTTGAAGCTGAAAACCGCCGCCTTCGCCACCCGCACGCGCAGCCAGCGCCTGGCTAACCCCACGCAATTGCCGGAAACCTTGTTCGAGGCCCCCCGCGCGCTGTTGCATGGGGAGGTGGACGGCACCGCGTTCCGCCTGCTGGGACTCGGGGCTAGCACCCTGTGCGACCCGGCATTGGCCGACCAGGGCGACCTGGCTGACAGCACCACCCCGCGCCGGGCCGCGCGGCAGGCTGCCATCGACAAATTGCGGGCGCGGTTCGGCAATGCCGCCATCGGCCACGGTAGAGCCTTGCCGAAAGCCCCGCCAACAAAGTAACTTGCACCATGACCGAAATTATCGCCGCCACCCAGCAAGCCTACCGCGAGGCGATGTCGCGCCTGGGCGCGGCCGTTAACATCATTACCACCACCGGGCCCGAAGGCGATGTGGGGTTCACCGCCTCGGCGGTGTGTAGCGTGACAGACACGCCGCCGACCCTGCTGATGTGCATGAACCGCAACGCCAAGCTCAACCCCATTTTCAAGGCGGCAGGGTTTTTATGCGTCAATGTGCTGGCACCCGAGCACGAGGAACTCTCGCCGGTATTTGCCAGCGTCGGTGATATTCCGATGGCGGCGCGCTTCGCCATGGCCAGTTGGCAGCGCCTGACCACCGGCGCCCCGGCGCTGACCAACGCCGCCGCCAGCTTTGACTGCATCGTGGATCAGATCACCGAGATCGGCACCCACAGCGTGTTTTTCTGCACCGTGCAATCCATCAATTTGGGCACAGCACCTTCCGGGTTGATTTATCATGGGCGGTCGTACCACCCGATCAACCCCAAAGCCGCGTAACCGAAATTATGAGGCCGGTGGTACCGGCGGTTGGCCGTTGAGCGAGATGTCGTCGGTGACGCGGATGTTTTTGCCTACCGTCATGGTCAGCCCGTTCAGCCCCCAATCATAGCGGTTTAGCGTGCCCTCGGTGTGGATGGCGGTG
>NCFD01000195.1 GCA_002281005.1 Acidocella sp. 35-58-6
GGGCGTGACGGCGGTTGATGAGGCGAAACGAGCCCCTGAAAAAGCCTGGGCGGTGAATTTTCAGGGGACCTTGAATGTGGGCACGGCCATTTTACGGCACGCGCCGCAATGCCGGATGATATTGATCTCCAGTGGCGAATGTTATGGTGCCAGCTTCAAAACCGGTGAGGCGCTGGATGAAACGGCACTGCTGGTGCCGCTGAACTTATACGCAGCCACCAAGGCGGCTGCGGAAATGGCGCTGGGAGCGATGACCAGCGATGGCTTGCGGCTGCTGCGGCTGCGGCCGTTCAACCATACCGGGCCAGGCCAGCGCGAGGCATTTGTGGTGCCGGCCTTTGCCGGGCAGATAGCGCGGATTGAGGCTGGTTTGACCGCACCACAGATTAAGGTGGGTGCCTTGACGCCGGAGCGCGATTTTCTCGATGTGCGGGATGTTTGCGCGGCCTATGTGCTGGCGCTGCAAAAGTTTGATGTTTTGCCGAATAATAGCGTGTTCAATATTGCATCCGGCTTGGCTGTGCGCATCGGCGACGTGCTGGAAACATTACTTGAGCAGGCGCGATGCCCCATTGGTATTGTTACGGACCCGGCACGGTTACGCAGGGTTGAAATTGCCTGTGCGATCGGTGATGCCACACTGGCACGCCGGGTGCTGGGCTGGGCGCCGCAATATGAATTGGGGGCGACGTTGCTGAGCGTGCTGGAAGCCGCTCGCCGGGTGGTTCATGGTGCGTCGAGCTGAAATAAAATCGGGAACAACACCACCGAGGCCACCGGTTTGCCATTCAGCATCGCGGGGTTGAACACCCAGTCCAAGGCGGTGTCCTGTGCGGCCTGGTCTAGAATTGCGTAGCCGGAACTGCGGGTGATATCCACCTGCACTACCCGCCCGTTGGCTGCCACATGGATGGACAACAGAACCTGGCCTTGCTCACCATGTTCGCGGGCAGCCTCCGGGTACGGCGGCTTGCGGTTGAGGTTTTCATCAGTGGTCGCCACGATGATCCGGCCATAGGCCTCGCCATGACCCACCGGCTGATTATCACCGATATGGGCGGCGGCTGGGGCGGCCGGAGCGGCAGTGTGCGCCGCCACATGCGCCGGTGTGGCCGGGTGTGGGGGTGGCGGGGCCGGAGGGGGCGGTACCGGCATCGGCGGTGCGGTGTGGCTGGGCGGTGGCGGCGGCGGCGCTGGGGGCGGCGGGGCGGGTTTGGGTACGGGCAATTGCGCCGGTTTCAACACGCTCGGCCCGCTGCCGACGTAGGGTGATTTATCCATCACCAGTTGCAACGTTGGTTCAGGGGGCGGTGGCGCAAGCGGCACCCCCTGCAACACGAACAACAAAAATATCACCGGCGATATATGCAGCAATACGCCAAGCCCGCCAGCCCGAACGCGGTCGAACTCCGGGCTGGTGACGGGCAATTTGGTAGCGGGGTCGGCGTGCAGTGGCGCAAGAGACTCCTGCGGCGCGGCATCGTCAGTCATGGATCAGCACACCCTCGTGCTTGGCTTTTTCCGCCGGCTCCACATGGATGGTGATGATAACGCCGGGCATTTCATCGCGCAGCGCCGCCTCGATGCGGTCACAGATAACATGCGCGGCATCGACGCTCATGGCTCCCGGCACCACCAGATGAAATTCCAGGAATGCCGCAGGGCCAGCCTGGCGGATACGAAAATCATGCGCTTCCAGGGCACCGGTGCCACGCAGCCGCACCAGTTCATTGATCCGGGCGATAACGGCCACCGGTGGCGCCTCATCAAGCAAGCCGCTGAGAGATTTCAGCACGGTGGCACCACCCGCGAAGGCGATTTGAACGGCAATACCAAAAGCGAGAATCGGGTCGAGGATCGGCAGGTGCAGAATATCAGCAGCGCCCAGGCCGAGAATTATCCCGATGGTGGTGAGAACATCGGTGAGCAAATGCTGGGCATCAGCGGCCAAAGCCGGGGAGCGGTATTTTTTGCCCACCCGGCGCAACTGCATGGCCCAGATGGCGATGAGCCCCCCGGCAGCGGCATTCAGGACCATGCCCAAACCAAGCCCGCCGCTGAGCGGGGCAAGCAATACAGGATGGCGAATGACCGTGAACGCACGTTGAAAAATCAGCACCGCGGCGATCAGGATCATTGCCCCGGTTGCCACCGCGCTTAGCAATTCCACCTTGGCGTGGCCGTAGGTGTGCTGCCGGTCAGCCGGTTTGGCCGCCACCACCAGCGCATACAACGCCAGCAGCGACGCTGCGACGTTTACCAGAGACTCCAGCGCATCAGAAAACAGGGCCGTGCTGCCGCTGACCCGTGCTGCCAAAAATTTCAGCGCCAGTACGGCAAGACCAATGAAAATACTGCCGCATGCGAATTTTATGACGGGTTTCATGCCGCAGTTTGCCCTCATGCGCCGGGATGGCCAGGAATTCAGGTTTTAGCAATTTTTTGGCGGGACCCGCAAATGCGGCCATACAATTTTGTGCACCGCATCATGTGTCCTAACTGTCACAATAAGGTTATTTAGTGACGTAAGCGGCAAGTAGGAATTGACACGGCCACGAGATACGTACGTGATGCAGGCAAGCGATGTGAAATTTGAACCACTGAGCAAGAATTTTTAAAAGGAGAGGTGTTTATGTTCCAACGGAACCAGATTTTACGTACATGTTTGTTCGCCGGAGCTTTGGCCCTGAGTGCTGGCTTTGCCGGAACCGCCAAGGCATCTGACCCGCTGCCGGGAGACAGCATTGCACCGCCGGTGAATGTCAATATCGGCATGTTTTACAATCAGTTCAATGACGCCGGTGATTTTGGCGGGTTGCACGGAAATTCCTTTATTAACGGTGCGACGGTCTCCCACAAAAATACTCATATCTCGACCGATATTTCAGTGCTGCGTTATATCCGCACGTTTGAAATTAAGGGTGTCGAAGCCGGGGTGCAGATCTATGAGCCTTATATTGGGTTTCTCGGGCAACAACAGCTTGGCCTCAACACGCCAGCCGGTGCCAGCAAAGCGCATTTGAGCGCGACCAGCGGGTTTGGACAGCCGAATATCGGTGCGTTTTTCTGGCCGATTAACAAGCCAGAAACCGGCACCTATTTGGTGGTCGCACCATGGTTCTCACCGCCGATCAGCGGTTTTAATAAAACGAGCGACCTGAACCCCGGCGCCGATAGCTGGGTGTATGAGTTGGAAGTGGGTGCGCGCACCACACTGATCGGTACCCCAAAAACACCAAACCTACAGGTTGAAGTGTGGGGAGAAATCTATGGATTTGGCGACAATCACAATTCAGCCGCCAACCAGCCGGCGGTGACTGCCAACAGTTTGTTCGGCATCCCCAATTTTCCAATCGTGCCTGCGTCATCCACCCCGGCCACGTACCACGAGCAGCCATCCGAAGAATTCCGGATTTATTTCCCGTATAATTTTGCCCCGGCAATGGGCGCGTTTATCGCTCCTGGGTTCTATCAGTCCTTTGGCGGCAAGCAGACTTACACGATCCATGCGAATGGCGCGAAAGTGGATTCCGGCAACCGTACCGAGGAATCGCAACTGCGCTTGATTGCGTCCACATTCGTCAACCCCTCGACCCAGATTCTGTTGATGGGCGGCTATGATATCGCAAACCATGGCGGCCCGCTGAACCGCTCGATCGAATTTCGCATCGCGAAGTTCTTCTAAAAGCGTCCAACCTCGCAAAACGGGCATCGTGAGATGCCCGTTTTTTTTATGC
>NCFD01000196.1 GCA_002281005.1 Acidocella sp. 35-58-6
GTCCCTTCGGGCGCAAGTTCGTTACATGGCCATTGAACTGAACCCAGACGCTCCAGCAAATCATATGAAACATTCTGAAAACTATTTGTGGTTCGGGCGATTTCATCCATGATTTCTGACGGATGGTTGTAATGCATATCCATCCCCATCGCCTTGGCCAACAGCAGGGTGATTTCCCAATCACCATAACCGTTCTTTGGACTCATTACCTTCCGAACACGCCGTATCCGGCGTTCCGCATTTGTGAAAGTGCCGTCCTTTTCAAGGAAGCTGCAACCAGGCAGAAACACATGCGCGTAGTTGGCGGTTTCGTTCAGGAATAAATCCTGCACCACCACGCACTCCATAGCCGAGAGACCGCCGACGATGTGCTGTGTATCCGGGTCGGATTGCGCGATGTCTTCACCCTGAATATAGAGGCCAAGGAAACTGCCATCCATCGCGGCGTCAAGCATGTTCGGAATCCGCAAGCCTGGCTCGGCGGAGAGTGAAACACCCCAATCCTGTTCAAATATCTGGCGCGCCGTATCATTTGACACATGGCGATAACCCGGAAACTCATGCGGGAAACTGCCCATGTCGCAACTACCCTGCACATTATTTTGACCACGCAGCGGGTTAACCCCAACCCCCTTGCGGCCAATGTTGCCGGTGAGCATTGCCAGATTTGCAATCGCCAGCACTGTGCTGGTGCCTTGAGAATGCTCGGTCACACCCAGCCCGTAATAAATCGCACCATTGCGGGCCGTAGCATATAAACGCGCCGCCCCACGGATTGTATCAGCCGGCACGCCTGAAAGCTTGGCAACTGCCTCAGGGCTGTTGTGGGGTTGCAATATGAATGAGGCCCACTCGGCGTATTCATTCCAATCGCACTGATCGCGGATGAACGCCTCATCAGCCAAACCCTCCGAGATGATGACATGCGAGAGGGCATTCACGATCGCAACATTGGTGCCGGGCTTCAATGCTAAATGATAATCAGCATTTACGTGCGGCGAATGCACCAAATCTGTCCGGCGCGGGTCCACGACAATCAATTTGGCTCCCTCGCGCAACCGACGCTTCATGCGAGACGCAAATACCGGGTGACCATCTGTCGGGTTGGCGCCAATGACCAAAATGGTATCAGCCTCATCAACGCTATCAAAATCCTGCGTGCCTGCCGATGTCCCAAAGGTTTTGGAGAGGCCGTACCCTGTGGGTGAATGACAAACGCGGGCACAGGTATCAACATTGTTATTGCCAAATCCTGCCCGCACCAATTTCTGTACCAGATACGTCTCCTCATTGGTGCAGCGTGAGGACGTAATACCACCGATGGAATCCTTGCCATGCTTGGCTTGGATCCGTTTGAATTCAGAAGCGGTATAAGCGATCGCCTCCTCCCAGCTTACTTCACGCCATGGGTCGGTAATTTTCGCACGGATCATGGGCGTGGTAATGCGGTCTCGATGCGTGGCATAACCCCAGGCGAAACGTCCCTTTACACAGGAGTGGCCGTGGTTAGCTTTACCGTCCTTGTACGGCACCATTCGAACCACCTCCTCGCCACGCATTTCTGCCTTGAAGGTACAGCCAACTCCGCAATAAGCGCAGGTGGTAACAGCCGAATGTTCAGGCTGACCCATCTCAATAACGGATTTTTCCATCAGGGTCGCAGTCGGGCAGGCTTGCACGCACGCACCGCATGAGACGCATTCGGAATCAAAGAAGGCTTCTGAGATGCCCGGCGACACTTTTGAGGAGAAACCCGAGCCATCAATCGTCAGCGCAAATGTACCCTGCACTTCCTCGCAGGCGCGCACACAACGCGAGCAGACGATACATTTTGAAGGATCAAACTGAAAATATGGATTGGAAACATCCTTGACCGCATCAAGATGGTTCGCACCATCATAGCCATAGCGCACTTCACGCAGCCCTACCGCGCCAGCCATATCCTGCAATTCACAATTGCTATTGGCGGAGCATGTCAGGCAGTCAAGCGGATGATCGGAAATATAAAGCTCCATCACCCCTTTGCGCAGTTTTGCCAGCTTGGCATTTTGAGTATGCACCACCATGCCTTCAGCCACCGGCGTCGTACACGAGGCCGGCGTGCCAGCGCGGCCTTCAATTTCCACGAGGCAAAGACGGCAGGAGCCAAAACTATCCAGCATGTCTGACGCGCAAAGTTTGGGAATTTGCGTGCCAAGTTCAGTGGCGGCACGCATCACTGACGTACCCTCCGGCACGGTGATGGTTTGCCCATCGATGCGCAAGCTTACCAATTTCGTGGCATTGCTGGCTTTGGTGCCGTAGTCGATTTCCTGAATCAGACCCATAATTTAAATCCTTATTCCGCTGCCAGCTTGATAGCTGGTTTGGAGAAATCTTCTGGAAAATGCGTCATTGCGCTTAATACGGGGTACGGCGTGAAGCCACCCAGAGCGCAAAGCGAGCCGAACTTCATGGTCTCGCAAAGGTCTTGCACCAAAGCGATGTTTTTCTCTGGTTCCACGCCCGCGATGATTTTATCGATGACCTCAACGCCGCGCGTGGAACCAATGCGGCAAGGGGTGCATTTACCGCAGGATTCATGGGCGCAGAATTCCATCGCAAAACGGGCCATTTTGGCCATATCCACGCTGTCATCAAACACCACCAAACCGCCATGGCCGATCAAGCCGTTGCGTTTGGTGAACGCTTCATAATCATATTCGGTGTCAAATAAGGCGGGCGGAAAATATGCGCCCAGCGGGCCACCTGCCTGCACCGCCCGCACCGGGCGGCCAGTGGCAGTGCCACCGGCGATGCCGTTGATAATCTCCCCCAGGGTGATGCCGAACGCGACCTCAAACAATCCACCATGTTTAACGTTGCCAGCGATCTGCACCGGCATGGTCCCGCGCGAACGGCCCATGCCAAAATCCGCATAATACTTGGCACCCTTTTCCAGAATCACCGGTATCGTGAACAGCGAAATGGCATTGTTGATGACCGTGGGCTTGCCGAATAGCCCTACCAACGCAGGAATTGGTGGCTTCGCACGAACCTGCCCGCGCTTGCCCTCCAGAGAGTCCAGCAGCGCAGTTTCCTCGCCGCACACATAGGCACCGGCGCCGACAAACACTTCCAATTCAAAAGCGTGGCCGGAGTCCATGACATTGTCGCCCAGCAACCTAGCAGCTTTCGCCAGCACGATGGCCTTGTTCATGGTGCTGATCGAATGCGGATATTCCGAACGAATATAAACATAGCCTTTGGTCGCCCCGGTCGCGATGCCCGCAATGGTCATGCCCTCAATCAGACAGAACGGGTCACCCTCCATCATCATCCGGTCGGCAAAGGTACCCGAGTCGCCTTCATCAGCGTTACAGACCACATATTTTTGGTCGCTCTGCGCGGTGCGTACGGTTTCCCATTTAACGCCGGTCGGGAAGCCCGCGCCGCCGCGGCCTCGCAGGCCGGAATCCTTCACCTCGGCACAGATACCGGCAGCCCCAAGTTTGATGGCGCGGGCCAAGCCGACATAACCACCATGGGCAATATAATCACCAAGGTCGAGCGGGTCGATAACACCGCAGCGGGCGAAGGTCAGGCGTTGCTGTTTGGCAAAGAAGGGAATGGCAAACCATAAAGCTCCGGCAGGGCTGCACGCCCGCCATGCGGCGGCAAGCGCTCCACCGCCAGCGCAACCGCTATCAAACCAATAGC
>NCFD01000197.1 GCA_002281005.1 Acidocella sp. 35-58-6
ACAGTTGAGGCGCCGGCGGCTTTGGCGGCCTCTTGGATTTTTGTCCAACTGGCACCAGACTTCCAGAGAGCGGCGAGCTTGGCGGCAGTGGCTGGGCTATCACTAGTGATGACTTGGACGCTGCGGGTGGCAGGCACTGATTGTTGGGCGGCGACGCGGGCATAAAGGGTTTGCAGGGCGGTATCGCTGACCGGCTCGTTATGGGCCAATACCTGCGGCGAGAGCACCACGATTTTAACCGTGCGGTATTCTGGTGCGGTAAATTGCGCCGGATGATTTTTCCAGTAGCGCTGCAGTTGCGCATCACTTGGCTGGGGCGGCGTCGGTTGGCCCGCCACGGGGATGTTCACCACCTCGGCGGTGCGCGCTTGCGAAATGAAGCTGAAAATCTGGCTGACCAGTTCCTGCGGCGCATTAACGCCGCTGATCAGTGCCGGGATCAGTTGATTGGCCCTCAAATTATCGGTCTCGAGCGCCAGGAAGCGCTCCTGTGAGAGATTATTCTGCTGCAATACGGAGGCAAACTTCGCTTGGTCGAACACGCCGTTGGTCTGGAAGGTGGGAATTGCATAAATTTTGGCTCGCACAGCCGAAGCAGGGGCAGCGATGCCGATGGCCTGTTCTTCCAACGACATCGCTTGCTGGCGCAGCACGGTGGCCAGGGCGGTTTGCGCAATTTGCCTGCGGGTGGCGAGGTCAGGCACACCCGTTTGCTCGGCTTTGGTCAGTTCACTCTGGTATTCAGCTTGAACGATGCTCAGGTCTACCGGCTTGCCGCCGATATGCGCCACCGCATTGACGCCGCCGGTCATCAGCGGCAATGCGCTTGAGGCACCCCAGGCGATAAATACCAGGATCAGCAGCACGGAGAATATCCGCGCGATCCAGCTACCTTTTAGACTGCGTACCCAATAGAGCATGTTGTGCTGTCATCCCTGAAAGTCCGGTCTCTATAGTCCGGCTCGCTTGGCCCTCACAAGGCACCGGGCGATTGGCAGGCCACCCCCGGTACGTCGGGCGCGGGTTTTTCATCCCGTGTATAGGTGAATTGCGCCTGAAACATGCGCCCCCCATATAGACAAAGCCCTCCTAAACCTTGTAAAGCTCCGCGCTTCAAGGAACGCGGGAGGTTGGGCGAAGGGTCGTCCGGCCGGTTGTACCACGGTCCATTGGGCTTTTTGCCCAGGGATAGGAGCCAGCAATGGCAAAGAAGGTCGTCGGCTATATTAAGCTGCAAATTCCCGCCGGTAAGGCTAATCCGTCGCCGCCTGTTGGCCCGGCGCTCGGTCAGCGCGGCTTGAATATCATGCAGTTCTGCAAGGAATTCAATGCGTTAACGCAGGGTATGGAGCCCGGCATGCCGGTGCCGGTGGTGATCACCGCGTTTGCCGACCGTACCTTCAACTTCATCACCAAAACCCCGCCGAACACTTACTTCCTCAAAAAGGCCGCCGGTATTTCCAAGGGCACGACCACCCCTGGCAAGGGTGCGGCGGTGGGTAAAGTGACCATGACGCAGTTGCGCGAGATCGCGGCAACCAAAATGATTCATATGAATGCCAATGACGTTGAGGGCGCTGTCCGTATGCTGGTCGGCTCCGCACGCTCGATGGGCGTGACCGTGGTGGAGGGCTAATCCGATGGCACATGATAAGCGTTTGACCAAAGCCTATACCACCTTCGACCGCAACAAGAACTACGCGCTGATCGAAGCCGTGAAGATGGCCAAAACCAATGCCAAAGCCAAATTCGATGAAACCATCGAAATTTCACTGAACCTCGGCATCGACCCGCGTCATGCTGACCAGATGGTTCGTGGCCTGATTTCGCTGCCGAACGGCACCGGTAAAGTGTTGCGCGTGGGTGTGTTTGCCCGGGGTGCCAAGGCTGAAGAAGCTTTGGCCGCTGGCGCTGATGTGGTTGGCGCTGATGATCTGGCTGAAAAAGTTCAGGCCGGCGAAATCGCGTTCGACCGCTGCATCGCCACCCCGGACATGATGGCCCTGGTGGGCCGCCTTGGTAAAATCCTCGGGCCGCGTGGCCTGATGCCGAACCCGAAGCTGGGCACCGTGACCATGGATGTGAAGGGCGCCGTTACCGCTGCCAAGTCCGGTCAGGTTGAGTTTCGCGCTGAAAAGGCCGGTATCATTCAAGCCGGCATTGGCAAGGCCAGCTTTGATGAAGACAAGCTGGTTGAGAACGCCAAGGCTTTGGTAGACGCCGTCCAGAAAGCCAAGCCAACCGGCGCCAAAGGCACATACTTACAGAAGGTCGCGGTCAGTTCGACCATGGGCCCGGGTATCCGGGTCGATGTCGCCAGCATCACAGCCTGATGAGTGAGATACGCGGCGGTTAATCCCGCCGTGGGCAAGGGGGCCTTAAAAACCCCCTGATACCTGTCCGAGACCGTCTGTACCCGTCAGGGTTTAATGGAAGCAATTCCGCAAATGGTAGACGAGGTGCCAAGGACTTTTTCGGAAGGCTTTGGTGGTTCTGATGCGTAAGGACAGGCGATTGGTGTTGGGGGATGGTCCCCTTGCACCTTGGGTAACCAGATATTCCGGGATTTCCCCGGACATATCGCCAAGTTGGAGACGGATGTGGATCGCATAGAGAAGCGTGAATTCGTCGCGGAATTGTCGACGGTGTTTGCCGAGACCTCCATGATTGTTGTCACTCGTAATGAGGGTATGACAGTTGCGGATGTAACGGACTTGCGCCGGAAGATGCGCGCGGCGGGAGCGAGCTTCAAGGTTGCGAAGAATCGTCTGGCCCTCCTCGCTTTGGATGGAACCCGGTTCGACGGCTTGAAGCCCCTCATGAAGGGGCCAACGGCAATTTCCTGGTCAACTGACCCGGTTGCTGTTGCCAAGGCAGCTGTCGACTTCGCCAAAACCAATGACAAGTTTGTACTGGTCGGTGGTTCGCTCGGCTCTCAGATGCTTGATGTATCTGGGGTCAAAGCGCTCGCCGAACTGCCGTCGCTCGACACGCTGCGTGCCAAGTTCCTGGGGCTTCTCAATACCCCGGCAACCCGCATTGCAGGCGTTGTTCAGGCTCCGGCGGCGCAGCTTGCCCGGGTTTTTGCGGCGTACGCCGATTCCAAGAGCGAGGCGGCCTGAGGGTCACTTCAAAAATCTTGAAACAGTTTGTGGGCTGGCATGGTGCTGGCTTGCAGGGAACCAATCAAAGACTACCTATTAGGAATATATATCATGGCCGATCTTAACTCGCTCGTTGAAGAGCTGTCGAAACTGACTGTTCTGGAAGCTGCTGAGCTTTCGAAGCTTCTGGAAGAAAAATGGGGCGTGTCCGCTGCAGCACCGGTTGCTGTCGCTGCGGCTCCGGCTGGCGGCGGCGCTGCTGCCGCTCCGGCTGAAGAACAGACCGAATTCACTGTGATCCTCGCCAACGCCGGCGAGAAGAAGATCAACGTGATTAAGGAAATCCGAACCATCACCGGTCTGGGTCTCAAGGAAGCTAAGGACCTTGTTGAAGGCGCTCCGAAGACCGTCAAGGAAAACGCGACGAAGGACGAAGCTGCTGCCATCAAGAAGACATTGGAAGAGCAGGGCGCGACTGTCGAAGTCAAGTAATTCTCTCCTCCGCGAGGGTTGTATGATCCTCGCAAACTGCGCCTAACAGGGCGGGCGATTACCATCGGGTAATCGCCCGCTATCGGCTGTTGTAACGG
>NCFD01000198.1 GCA_002281005.1 Acidocella sp. 35-58-6
TCAATATCGCCAACCACCAGCACCCTAACGCCGGGTTCCACCAGATCTGAGAGTTCACCCAGGGCGCTTAAAGGTTGATCATCGCCGGAAATATCGATGATCAGCACCTCTGGTGTCTGTAGCTTCGCCATCGCCTGAATGGCGGTGCGCACGTTGCCCCGGCGAATATCAAGGCCGCTCGCCACGGCATCACCAAGACCGTCACGCAGTACATTTTCGGTTTGGGTATCAGTTAGGAACGCTAGGACAGTTACACGGTCTAGTCTTGGGCCGGGAGCGCCAAACGACTTAAGATATGGTTCCTGGTCTGCCACGGCATCGCTCCCAAATGGGTTACATTACCCAAACTGTCCCAAAATTCGGTTAGCTGGTCCTTTGCCTTGTTGAATATCTGGAATTTCGGTCAGTGGGAATTGTAAAAACGCCGTTTTTACAACTTACGCTCGATCAGCTCGATTTTATACCCGTCTGGGTCCTCAATGAAAGCGATCACGGTGGTGCCGAACTGCACCGGACCTGGTTCGCGGGAGATTTTCACCCCAGCGGCGCGAAGTTTATCGCAAGTGGCATAAATATCGGGGACGCCGAGGGCTAAGTGGCCGAAGGCGGAACCGAGATCATAATGATCGACCCCCCAGTTGTAGGTGAGCTCCAGCACCGTGTGTTCAGGCTCATGACCATAACCCACGAATACCAGCGTGTATTTGCCATCAGGCACGTCACGGCGGCGCAATTCCTTCATGCCCAGCAGATTGGTGTAGAAATTTACGCTGGTCTCAAGGTTGCCAACCCGCAGCATGGTGTGCAGGTAAGTAAAATTTGCGCTCATGGGGTCACTCCGATTCAAATTTCAATCCCGGTCAGAAATAGCCCAGCCGCGTCGGCGGCTGTGATCATTGCCTCCCGGTCACTTAAGATAGTGCCGCCGGCCTCAAATGCGATACCGCGCAACCCAGCGATGTGAGCGTTACGGATGGTGTTGGGGCCGATGGTGGGCAAATCCGCCCGGCGGTCCTGGCCCGGTTTCGCGAGCTTCACCAACACCCCGCCCGGACCCGAACGGGTGACGGTGGCAATGCGGCTCAACATGGCATCGGTACCTTCAACGGCCTCAACCGCCAGAACAATACCCTGCTGCACCACGCAGGCCTGGCCGATATCAGCCGCACCGATGATTTTCAGCACATCGATTCCGCGCTGCACATCGGCCATCGCGGCGGCGTCTGGTGCGTTGGATGTAAGCAAGCCCGCAGGGCCAAGAACATCGGCTAGAATATCATGCGCGCCCAGCACCCGGAAACCATCCTCGCTCAGCACCCGTATGATGGCGGCCAAAAGCCCATCGTCTCCGGCAAATGCCGCCTTGCCGATTTTGCCGATCAACTTGAGCCCTTCAGTGTCCGGGCGCAACGCCAGCATGGACGGGCGTTTGACCGGGCCGATCATCACGAGATCAACGCAGCCGCGATCTTTCAACGCCTGACGGATTGCACCTATGGCGCCAAGCCTGAAAAACTGATGCTCGAATGGCGCCACCACGGTGGGTTCCGCGAAGCCTTCGAGGGCGGTGATGAACACTGGCCTGCCCGCGGCGCGGGCGGCGTCGGCCACCTGCCCCGGCAAGGGTCCGCCGCCTGCAATAATCCCGAGTGGCAGCCCCAATATGTCAGCCTTCGTCTTCGCCGGTGGCGCGCGAGAGGTTGGTAATCAACCCATGGCGGCTGGGGGTGGCGATAAAATCCAGCATGTCCATCACGTATTGATTGTCAGCGTAGTCGGCGCGGGCCTGCGCGGTACGTTCGGCAAACACGCCAGGGCCAGCGAACAGGAATTTATAGGCCGCCCGCACCCGGTGCAGTTGTGTTTTGTCCAACCCGCGGCGGCGTAGGCCGATGATATTCAGGCCGCACAGCTTGGCGCGGGGACCAAAAACAAAACCATACGGAATAACATCCGCCGTAACGCCGGTGACACCGCCGACCATAGCGCCCTGCCCGACCCGAACGAATTGCAGCAAGGCCGCTGAACCGCCGATGATCGCGCGGTCACCCACCACCACATGACCGCCCAGAACCACATTATTCGACATGATGACGTTATCGCCCACATCGCAGTCATGGGCGACATGCACGACCGCCATCAGCAGGCAATCAGCACCAATTTTGGTAATGCCTGTACCCGTGATGGTGCCACGATGGATCGAGCAATGTTCACGGATGATGGTGCGCGGGCCAATGATGGTCTCGGTTGGCTCACCTTTGTATTTGAGATCCTGCGGGGCCATGCCAACCGTGCAAAACGGAAACAATTTGGCGCCCGCCCCAACCCTGGTTTTACCCTCCACCACAACGTGGCTGACCAGTTCGACATCATCCTCGAGAACGACATCGGGCCCGACCGTGCAAAAAGGGCCAATTTTCACACCGCGCCCGATAAATGCATCCGGCGAGACAATCGCGGTCGGATGTATCAGGTCTAGCAACATGGTCTCCAATCCAACACCCGCCATTTTCTCAAAATCCTCTAGACGTCCGGCGGTGCCGCCGCCAGTCAATCATTATTTCTAACTATTTCGACGCAGCCGATTGATTATAAAAGATTATTCAGCCGGTTTCACGTCGTCCATAATCATTGCGGTAAACAAGGCTTCGGCAACCGCGACCCCGTCAACCTTGGCGACACCATTGAAGCGCCATACATTCCCACGGCGGCGGTCCTTGGTAACATGGATCCTCAAGCAATCACCGGGGGTGACGGGCTTGCGGAACTTCGCATTATCGATCGACATAAAATAAACAATGGGGATGCCACGCTCCGCGCCGAGCGTCTCAATCACCAAGGCGGCGGCGGTCTGCGCCATGCTCTCGACGATCAGCACGCCGGGCATCACCGGATGGCCAGGAAAATGCCCTTGAAAGAAATTCTCATTAACGGTGACGTTTTTAATCCCGATCGCTGAATGATCCCGGCGTACATCGACTAACCGATCAACCAGCAAAAATGGGTAGCGATGCGGGATCATCGTCATCAGACGCTTGGTATCGATCATGTCCACATCAATGGCGGGCAATGTCTCTTGCGAAATTTCGTCCATGTCGGCCTGTCTTCAATCCTCTTTTTTGGAACCTGGCTTGGCGGCACCGCGGGCTGCCTGCACCAGTTTGCGAAGTGTCACCACCTCGCGGAAAAACGCTTTAGCCGGCTGCGCCGGCGCTCCCAGCACTTCAATTCCCGGTTCCACATCAGCCATCACGCCAGCTTGGGCGCCCACGCGGGCACCTTTGCCAATTGTCAGATGCCCGGCCAACCCGGCCTGTGCCGCAATCATCGCTTGATCGCCAATCGTGGTGGACCCTGAAACCCCAGCCTGTGCCACAATCACGGCATGGCTGCCAATGTTCACGTTGTGGCCAATCTGAACAAGATTGTCGATACGAACGCCCGGTCCGATCACGGTATCCTGAGCAGACCCGCGGTCAATGGTTGTGTTGGCACCTATTTCAGCGCCATCACCGATCATCACGCGGCCTAACTGCGGGATGGAAATGAACCCGGCCTTGGTAATGGCAAAGCCAAAACCGTCCTGGCCGATCCGTGCCCCAGGGTAAATGGTCACGCGATCGCCTAAAATAGCGTGCGAGATGGTGGATTGTGCATGCACACGGCAGTGTCTGCCAATCACCACGCCGTCAC
>NCFD01000199.1 GCA_002281005.1 Acidocella sp. 35-58-6
CAATGGTGATCGGGGTGTCGTCGCCGGGGAATTCGTATTGGGTGAGGAGGTCACGGACTTCCATTTCTACGAGTTCGAGCAGTTCGGCATCGTCAACCAATTACTTCAACAGCGGCGATGTGCATCACGGCGGGGAAGGTGTCGTTAGAGGATTGGCCGTGATTGACGTCATCGTTGGGGTTGATGGGGTTTTTGGAACCAACCACGCCGCCGGCGATCTGGATGGCGCGATTCGCGATGACCTCGTTGGCGTTCATGTTCGATTGCGTGCCGGAGCCGGTTTGAAACACCACCAGGGGGAATTCATCGTCCCATTTGCCGTCGATGACTTCCTGGGCGGCCTGCACGATGAGGCCGGTTTTTTCCTCTGATAGCTGACCCAAGGCCAGATTGGCGCGGGCGCAGGCTTTTTTTAAGATGCCAAAGCCCCGGATGACCTCCCTGCCCCACACATAGCGCGATACGCCGATGGGGAAGTTGTGGCGGCTGCGCTCAGTTTGGGCGCCCCAGAGTTTTTCGGCAGGGACTTCGACGTCGCCGAGGGCGTCATGCTCGATGCGGGTTTTCATGGCCCCTACATGGGGAGCGGGTTTGGCAATTAAAACATCTGGCCGCGCAGGAAGCCGAGAGCCGGGAGCGGTTTCCAGCGGCGGGGTAAATCAGTCCGGCGGATGGGTTTTACCGCATAGCGCGGGTACGGCTGGGCGGAGCGTTCCAGGAAGCCCGCATAGGCCCGCACTTGGGCTTCGCGCCACGCCTGGTCGGCAACGGCGGCGGCGCGGCTAGGGTAAATTTCGGCGATGCGGATGACTTTGCCCAAAATGGCGACCACCGCCCAAAGGGCGGAATCGGCTGGTGGTTGGCGGGTGGCCTCGAGCATGGCAGAAAAGTTCGCACAGGTTACGCCGTGGCGTCAAAGTTAAAATTGTAAGGAAATGCAGATGGAAATGACGGTGAATGTTTGGGTTGAGGGCCGCGTGGGGCAGATTAGGCTGAACCGGCCCAAAGCGCTGAACGCCCTGGATTTGGAGATGGTGGAACAGGTGGAGGCCGCGCTGGCGCGGTTTCGCGGCATGGCGGAAGTTCATGCGGTGCTGGTGGATGCGACCGGTGAGAAGGCGTTTTGCGCGGGGGGTGATGTGCGGGCGATCAGGGCGCAGGGGATGGCCGGTGAGACCGCGCCGATCGCGGCGTTTTTTGAAGCTGAGTACCGGATGAACCAGACGATTGCCGATTACCCCAAGCCGTATGTGGCGCTGGTGGATGGGATTTGCCTGGGCGGGGGGATTGGGATTTCAGTGCATGGCAGCCACCGGGTGGCAAGCGAGCACGCGATGTTTGCGATGCCGGAGACCGCGATTGCGTTGTTCCCGGATATCGGTGCCACCTATTTGCTGCCCCGGATGCCGGGCGCGTTGGGGATGTATCTGGCGCTGACCGGCACGCGGATATTGGGGGCCGATGCGGTGCATGCCGGGCTGGCCACGCATTTTGTCAGCCGCGCACGCCTGCCAGCATTGGCCGCGGCGATTGCGGCGGATGGGGTGGCGGTGATCGCAGCGTTTGCCGAGCCCCTGCCCGCCTTCACGCTGGCGCCGCATATGCCGGTGATCAATGCGGCGTTCTCAAAGCCGAGCGTGGCGGAGATTATCGCTGCATTGGAAGCCGATGGCAGCGCGTTTGCGAATGAGACATTGGCGACTTTGCGGGCGTTATCGCCATCATCGATAAATTGGTCATTCAAGATTGTGAGCGAGGGGGCGCATCGCACATTGGAGGAGTGCCTTAAGGCCGAGCTGGCGCTGGTGAAAAAAGTGACGCTGCATCCGGAGTTTTTTGAAGGGGTACGGGCGGTAGTGGTGGATAAGGACCGCGCACCGAAGTGGCAGCCGGCGCGGCTGGAGGAGGTTAGTTCCGCCGCGATTGACGCCATGTTTGTTTAACTAAGGCGGCCAGAATGGGCGGGTCGTCAATGATGTAGCGGCGGGCCAGACGGCGCGGGTTGCGGGCCAGCCGGTGCAGCCATTCCAGCCCGGCGCTACGCATCCAGGCCGGGGCCCGGGTTTGGGTGCCGGCACAAAATTCCAGGGCGCTGCCGGTGCATAGCCCTAGCCCCAAGGCGTTGGGCTGGCTGGCAATGGCGTAGGCCAGTATTTCCTGCAATGGCGAGCCGAGGGCGATGAAGGTGAAGCGGGCGTTGGTTTTCACGGCAAAATCCCGCGCGCGGCGGAAGCCGAGTTGATCATTCAGCAGATTTTGCGGCGGCGCATGGTGCGCGAAGGTGAGATGCGGATAGCGCTGCTGTAAGGCGGTTAGCACCGCAGGCTGCATGCCGATGACGGCGACAGTCTGGGCGGTAAGACGCGACAATAATTCAGTGGTGATGTCAGCGCCGGTGGCAACCAGCGGGACCGGCTGGCGCAGAAGGCGGGCGGCGTGCCAGATGAATTTAGAATCCAACAGGCGCAGCCAGGCGGCATCGTAAATAAACCGGAGCGTTGGCTGACGTTTCAGGCGCGTGAGATGGTCGGCGTTGGGGGTCACGATGTAGGCGAAGCGCAAGCTGCGTGGGCGGCTTAACAATTCATCGATGATGACGGCGAGGTTCAGATTATGAAAGTCGACGCCGAGCAGGTTGACGGTGCTGAGCGGCATGTCATGGCGCCCAGGTGAGAGTGAGTGTCACTACATGCTCGTTGGCTGCGCGGAGGTGGTTGGCTTGGCGGTCGTTGAAACGATAGGCGGTGGCGAGTTTGAATTGGCGGTTGAGACGCCAAGTGATGGTATCAGCGTTGCTGAGAATTATTTCGGTGAGCGGGTTATGAAAATACACCGCCTGGGTAGCGCTGGCGGCAGTGGTGATGATGATGTTGCGGCGGAGTTCATGCGCGAGCGAGAGTTTAGATTCTGTGAGCGTATAGCTGGCGGCATCGAGACGCTCGGGGTCTTCGATCTCGTGCGCGGCGGTGAAATCCAGGCTGGTCAGGCTGCTGGGCATCCAATCAGCGGCGGCTTCGATGACCGGCACGATTTGCGATTTGCCGGTGGTGGGCTGGCGGGCGGCGATGCCGGCCAGCAGGCGGAAGCTCCAGAGGCGCTCGGCATCGTTAGAGAGGCCGATGAGGGCGGTGTAGTCATTGGCGTTCTGGCCGGGCTGGCTAAAACGCCAGTTCGAGGCGTGCAGATGCATAACTAGGCTGGTGATGGCATCGGGCGTGAAGGTGAGTGTCAGCCCGCCGCCGATGTTGGTGGCGGTCAGGCTGGCAGGAGACGCCGTAACCGCGGTGGCGTAAATGAATTCGGGGGTGAGGGTGAGCATACCGGTGCTGAATTTGTCGGAGGCGCGAAATTCGGTGCCGGTGAGGGTGGCGGGTTTGAGGGTGCTGATACTGGCCAGGGTGAAGCCGGTTTCCTGGGTCCGCAGCCGGACCAGGGCCAGAATGAGGGTGTTATGGGGCAGTAACAGCCCCTCCCCCAGTGCCACGGTGTAGCCGTTGCTATTTTGCGAGGGCGATTGCGGATAATTTTGCGATTGTCCGGCGGCGTAGGCGCCGAAACCGAGGGCGGTGTTGTGTACCAACAGGCTGGGGGCGAGGCTCAGGGTAGCGGAGGGTGACGCGATGCCGTTGGGGTTGGAATCATAACCGGCGCCGAAGCTGAGTTCCGGGTTGATCTCCC
>NCFD01000003.1 GCA_002281005.1 Acidocella sp. 35-58-6
AAAAGCCGCCCGGCAGGCTGGCGCGCGTGACGTCATCGCCGTGGTACAGCCGCATCGCTACTCACGCTTGCAAACCCTGTTTGAAGATTTCTGCACCTGCATGAACGATGCCGGTACCGTCATCGTCGCCGATGTTTACCCTGCCGGTGAAGCGCCGATCGAGGGTGTCAACCGCGACGCTTTGGTGGAAGGTTTACGCGCTCGCGGCCATCGCTCGGTCGTGCCACTGAGCGATCCTTCGCATCTCGCTGAAATGGTAAATGCCATTGCGCGGCACGGTGATTTCGTTATCTGCCTGGGTGCCGGGAATATCACCGCCTGGGCCAATGCTCTGCCCGAGGAGCTTAAAGCGCTGCAAGGTGCTGCAAAACGCGCTGGTGCTCCCCGATGATGGTCACACTCGAAATTCCTACCATCCGTGGCCGCATTCAGGAAGGCGTCGTTCTTGGCCCTACCACTTGGTTCCGCGTCGGTGGTGCCGCTGAATTCCTGGTGCGCCCGGCTGATGCGGCAGACCTGGCTGACTTACTGCGGAAACTGCCGCTGGAAATGCCAGTCACCTTCATCGGTGCTGCTTCCAACCTTATTATTCGCGATGGTGGCATCTCCGGCGTTGTTATTAAATTAGCTCGTGGTTTCAATGATATTATCGTTGAGGATAACGCGATCATCGCAGGCGCCGCGGCACTTGATATCACGGTGGCCGAACATGCCGCCGCCGCCGGCCGTACGGGGCTTGAATTTCTCTCGGGCATACCAGGCACCATCGGCGGCGCGGTCGCTATGAATGCCGGTGCCTATGGTGGCGACATCGCAAACGTGCTCGACTGGGCCGAGATCATTACCCGCTCGGGCGAATTGCTGCGTCTTACCGCGCACGACCTCTCGCTCTCCTATCGCCGCTCCAACCTGCCGCCTGGTGCCGTCGTTATTCGCGCCCGGTTGCTGACACATGCAGGTGAAATCAAAACCATCGCCGCCCGCATGGCCGATATTAAAACCAGCCGCGAGCTCAGCCAGCCAACTCGCGCCCGCACCGGCGGCTCCACTTTCGCCAACCCGCCCGACATGAAAGCCTGGGAACTGATCGATGCCGCCGGTTGCCGGGGTTTGCAACGCGGCGGCGCACAAGTGTCTCAACTTCACTGCAATTTCCTGCTAAATAATGGCGATGCCACCGCCGCCGACCTGGAAGGTCTGGGCGAGGATGTACGCCGCCGTGTCGCGGAATCCTCCGGCGTTTCGCTGCATTGGGAAATCAAACGAATTGGAATTCCAGCATGACCCGCGTCGCAGTCCTGCATGGCGGCATGTCCGCTGAACGTGAAGTCAGCCTGCGCTCAGGCCGTCAGGTCATCGAGGCCCTGCGTGAAGCCGGTTATGACGTCACGCCGATTGATGTGACTTTCGACGTGCAAGCCCTCATCGCAGACTTAACGCCAGCGCCCGATGTGGTGTTCAACGCACTGCATGGACGCTTTGGTGAAGATGGCACCATTCAAGGTATTCTGGATTATCTGGGTATTCCCTACACACATTCAGGCGTGCGGGCTTCGGCGCTGGCCATGGATAAAGCTGCGGCCAAAGCGGTATTCGCCCATGCCGGCCTGCCGGTAGCCCCACACCGGATCATCGATATCGCCGAACTCGCCGACCACGACCCGCTGCCGCCACCTTACGTGGTCAAGCCGGTCAATGAAGGCTCATCGGTCGGCGTCTCCATCGTCCGTCCCGGCGATAACCGCAACGCTGAAATTGTCGCCGCCTGGAACTTCGGCCCGGCGATGGTGGAGCAATATATTCCCGGCCGCGAACTCACAGTTGGTGTTTTGGAAGACCACGCTCTCATCGTCACCGAAATTCTCTCAGGCGAGGCCTTCTACGATTATCATGCCAAATACGCGCAAGGCGGTTCGCGGCATGTCGTACCCGCGGAAATTCCATCTGACATCGCTCGGCGTGCCATGGATATCGCCCTGGCCGCACATCAGGCTCTGGGGTGCCGTGGTGCCACCCGTGCTGATTTACGCTACGATGATGCAACGGGCCGCTTGGTGTTGCTAGAAGTCAACACCCAACCCGGCATGACACCCACGTCGTTGCTGCCTGAACAAGCAGGCCACCTTGGTATGTCGTTTTCCGCGCTTTGTGCGTGGATGGTGGAGCGTGCCGCATGTCGCGTTTAAGCGCCACCGGCGCCCCCATGCGGGCACCATCCTCGCGCCCCACGGCCAAGGCAAAAGCCAAAAAAGCGGTGACAGCGCAGGATCGTTTAAAGGCACGCACGCTGTTTTTCAGGCGCGTCAAGCGCAGCCTGAAGCCGGGCCTATGGGTGCTCGCAGGCATTGTCGTCGTAACATTCATTGTCCAGGGCATCCGTGCCATTCCATCGGCACCAGCGAAGGCAGTGCCGGTGCAAACCACCTCCAGTTTTGCCCGCTTCACTGCAGCAGCCGGGTTTCGCGTCGCGAGCATCAAAATTATAGGCGCTGAAAATACCGCGCCTTCTGCGATTCAGGCCGCCTTAGGCGCAAAAGTTGGAGACCCGATTTTCGGTATTTCGGTCAAGGATGCCGCCTCGCGCGTCGCTCAGGTCGGCTCCGTGCAATCAGCCATTGTCGAGCGTGAGCTACCCGCGACCTTGGTCGTTTCAATAACTGAGCGTGCCGCCTTTGCCATCTGGCAGACTGGTTCGGGCACCTCGCCGCAGTTTGTCCTCATCGACAAATCCGGCAACGTTATTGCCAACCAGGACGCTGCTGCCGCAAAGCGCCGCGACCCAAATTTACTATTGCTGGTTGGCCAGGGTGCGCCGCAACACGCCGCGGCCCTGAAAGCTGAATTGAGCGCGTACCCCAGCATTAGTTCTCGCATCGCCGCGGCTGAATGGGTTGATGGATTGCGATGGAATTTAACTCTGAAAGTGGGAACCGTCGTTAAATTGCCGATGAATGATGCGCCAACGGCCCTGGCGCAGCTTGCCAGATTGCAAAGCAGCATGGAGCTGCTGGACCGTCCTGTTGAAGCGATCGACATGCGGTTGCCCGGCCGCATGGTAGTGCATCCTTATCCTTCGGATGCCGCATCGCCGACCATGAAAGCTGCGGGTCACACATGAGGAACCTATGCCGATGAACGATTTATCGCGCCGTACGTTACCGCCGGAACGCAGTATCCGAATGCTGGCGGACGAAATTCCGCGCCCACGCGCCATCCGCTCAGGTCCATTCGGCGTGCTCGACATCGGGTCTACAAAAATCGCCTGCCTGATTGGCCGTGCGGAATCTGATGGCCGGCTCAGGGCGCTTGGCTTCGGTTGGCAAAAGGGCAGGGGTGTCAAATCGGGCGGTATCGTTGATCTCGAAGATGCTGAAAAAGCCATTCGTGCCGCTGTCGGTGCTGCGGAAGATATGGCTGACACGCGCCTTAAAAGTGTGATCGTTAATCTCTCCTGCGGTCAGCCTGAAAGCCGGTTGTTCAACGTGCAATGGCCCGTTGATGGCCGCGCCGTCACCGCTGATGATATCCGCCGCGTCGTGCGTGAAGCCCGCCATCGCGCGTCAGCCGAAGGCCGTGAAACCATCCATTCACTGCCGCTGAATTTCTCCACTGACGCAACGCTGGGCGTTACCGACCCACGCGGTCTGTTTTGTGATACTCTCACGGCGCAACTGCATGTTATCGATGCCGGCAACACCGCATTACGCACCTTGGCGGCTTGCCTGTCGCGCTGCGAACTTGATATTTCGGCACTGGTTTCGGCCCCGCTTGCGTCCGGCCTTGCAACTCTGGTTGGCGATGAGCGAGAGCTTGGCGCCACCGTCATCGACATGGGCGGTGGTACCACCAGCATGGCGGTATTTGCCGAAGGCCAGTTGTTGCACACTGCCCAGATTCCACTGGGCGGCATGCACGTTACCATTGACATCGCGCGTATGCTCTCCACCTCGATGGCCCATGCCGAGCGCCTGAAAGCGCTGTATGGTAATGTGCAAGGCAGCCCTGATGATGAGCGCGAATTGCTGCCTGTGCCGCAAGTGGGCGAGGATGAGAATCAAATCGCCAAAATTCCCCGTAGTTTGCTCATCAGCGTCATCCGCCCGCGCATGGAGGAAATTTTCGAGCTGGTGAAAGACCGGCTTGAAACCGCAGGCCTCGCTGGTGCGGGCGGCAACCGTGTGGTGCTGACAGGTGGTGCATCGCAACTTGGCGGCGTGCGCGAGATGGCAGCGCAGATGCTTGATCGTAACGTCCGGCTTGGCAAACCCAACGCCATGGTCGGCCTGCCGGATTCCGCCACCGCTCCAAACTTCGCCACCCTTGCCGGATTGCTCGCCTTCGCCACCGGCGATGGTCAGACCATGCACGACATCGACTTCGACGGCGAGCAAAGCTCCGGCTGGTTCAGCCGATTCGTTAATTTTCTGAAAGACCGCGTTTAAGTGCCGAAATCTGCATTTCTTGTTTGACATGAAATCGAAGCGTTCTTTACCGCTACGAATTAAGGAGACTGACCAATGACCCTCAACCTGACGATTCAGAAGACTGCGCATACGGATTTCACGCCGCGAATCACCGTGATTGGTGTCGGCGGTGGTGGTACCAACGCGGTGAATAACATGATCGCGTTGAACCTGCCGGGCGTGGACTTCGTTGTGGCCAATACTGACGCGCAGTCATTGCAGCTATCGCGCGCCGAGCGCCGCATCCAGCTCGGGCCACATATCACGCAAGGCAACGGCGCTGGTGGCCGCCCGGGAGTGGGCAAGGCCTCCGCCGATGAAGCCTGCGACGATCTGGCCCGGCACCTTGAAAATACCCACATGGTGTTCATCACCGCCGGTATGGGCGGCGGTACTGGCACCGGGGCCGCCCCGGTCATTGCCCGCATGGCCCGCGAGCGCAACATCCTCACCATTGGCGTGGTCACCAAGCCGTTCGGCTTCGAAGGCAAAAAGCGCATGCGCCTGGCCGAGGAAGGTATCTCTGAATTACAGGCCTATGTTGACACGCTTATTGTGATTCCCAACCAGAATCTCTTCAAGGTTGCCAACGAGCGTACCGGCTGGAAAGAAGCCTTCGAGATGGCCGACAACGTGCTCTATATGGGCGTGCGCGGCGTCACTGATTTGATGGTGCTGCCGGGTCTGATCAATCTTGACTACGCCGATATCCGTTCCGTGATGGCCGAAATGGGCAAGGCGATGATGGGCACCGGCGAAGCTGCCGGCGAGGACCGTGCAATGCGCGCCGCCGAGGCCGCGATCAGCAATCCGCTACTTGAGGACACCAACATGAAGGGTGCCCGCGGCCTGTTGATCAACATCACCGGCGGGTCCGATATCACCCTGTTTGAAATGGATCAGGCTGCGAATCGCATTCGCGAAGAGGTCGATGAGGACGCCAACATCATGGTTGGCATGGCGCTTGATGAAAATCTGGCAGGCCATATCCGTATTTCCGTGGTCGCCACCGGCATTGATAGTTCGGCGCCCGGCGTCTCGCAGATGCCGAAATTCCAGGTGGTCGGCGGCGGCGTGGCTGAACCGGTGTCATTTCCGCCCCATGTCCAGCAGGCAACCCAGCAGGCAGCCCAGCAGGCAGCTCAACAAGCCGCTCAATTTGCCCCGCAAATGGCGCCCTCGCAGCACGCCCCGCAAACACACGCTCCCGAAATGTTCCAGCAGGGGGCAGGCTATATTCCGCAAGCTCCCAGCAAGCCGCTGATTTCCGCCGCCTATCACGGTGGTGAAACTGCCCGGTTTGACCTGGAAGAGCCCGTTGAGAAACGCCCATCGCGCCCGCCCACGCCGCCCCCAGCCGCAACCATCCGTTATGAGAGCGTGCGCCCGCCCGTTCCCGAAGCCCCACCAAAGCGCCCCAGCCTTTTCAGCCGGGTATTCGGCGGTGCATCCGAGGAAGCGCCGCAACCGGTGCAGCAGCGTGCCGCCCCCGCGCATCGTGAGCCGGTCATCTCCCCAGTATCGCCGCGTCCAGAAGCCGAGTTTGAATCGCCAATGCCGGTATTTGGCCGTGCCCCTGTCCGGTCAGCGCAAGTTGATGAGGTGGATCTGGAAATTCCGGCGTTCCTGCGCCGTTCCAACTCATAACCCGCCCGGCGAAACCAAAACCCCGTCCACTTCCGCTCTCGGCGGCGGCCCTGCGCAGTATTGAGCGCCGGGGCGTCGCCCGCCGCGGTCTCACCGACGCCTATCATACATTGATGACCGTGCCGCTGCCGTTGCTCCTGGGCATACTGGCCGTGGTATTTTTGGTGATAAACATCTTATTTACCGTGGTTTACGCTTTAACAGGCGGCCTCGAAGGCGTTCGCGCCGGTACCGTTTTGGGCGCGTTCTTTTTCTCCGTTCAAACCCTCTCCACTACCGGCTACGGCGCTATCTACCCGGTCTCGGCGGCTGCCAACTTTGCCTCCTCTGCCGAGTCGCTCATCGGCCTGCTTTCCACCGCTTTGGCCACCGGCATTTTATTCGCCCGCCTGTCGCGCCCGCAGGCACGGGTTTTGTTCAGCAAATCCATCATCATCCGGCGCTACAAGGGCACTCCCACCATGATGTTCCGCATCGTCAATGAACGCCGCAACCAGATCGCCGAAGCCCGGATGTCCGTCACCATCACCCAGGATGAAACCGAGGAGGACGGCAGCGTGCTCCGGAAAATGGTTAATTTGAAGCTGGAGCGCGACGTCTCACCGGTGTTCGCCCTCAGTTGGGTGGTGATGCATAAAATCACGCCGGATAGCCCGTTATTTGGCAGAGACGCCCGCAAAATCGCCACCGACGGCAGCGTGATCATTTGCTCCTTCTCCGGCATCGATGAGACGCTGAGCGCCAGTATTTACGCCCGCCATGTTTATGGCGCCGAAGACTTACGAATTGGTCATCGTTTCGTTGACGTCATTGAACGCAAGCCGAACGGCGAACTTATGATCGACTATGGCCGGTTTCATGACACCGAGCTTGAGAAAACGGTAGAATAATCGTTTGAAAACAACATGTTGTATCGTAATAATCGGTAATAATGATTGACTGGCGGTGGTGCTCCGCCTCCATTAGGGTGTATCGCATCATGAATATCAGGTTAATCTATGTCCTATTTGCGTAACCGGGTCAGTTTCAACGGGTCTGAGGGGGCTGCCCCCCGCCGCACGCTCAAATCCGCCATTGGTTGCGTAGGTATTGGCCTGCACAGCGGTGTGGATGTTTCCCTCAACTTGCGCCCAGCGCCGGTTGGCACCGGCATCGTGTTTCACCGTACCGACCTGAACGTCGCCATCCCAGCTTTATACGGCAACGTCTCCGACACCCGGCTTTGCACAGTGGTCAGCCTGGCGGAAAACCCGGCGGCGCGTGTTGGCACCATTGAACACCTGATGGCTGCCCTGGCCGCCTGCCGGATCGACGATCTGATCATCGAGGTCGACGCCCCTGAATTGCCCATCCTGGATGGTTCGGCCTCGCCCTTCCTGTTTCTGATCGAAAGTGCCGGCATTACCGAACATGGCGGTGCCCGCGAATTTGTTGAAGTGCTCCGCCCGGTGCGCGCCAGCCATGGGGAAGCCTTCGCTGAACTTCGCCCGCACCAATCTTCCGCCTATCCGGTCATCGGCCTTGATCTCTCATTGGCCATCGACTTTGCCGCCCCCGCCATCGGCCGGCAGGCCCTTAGCCTGAGCCTGACGCCAGAAGCCTTCGCGAGCGACCTCGCACCGGCCCGCACCTTCACCATGGCCGCGGAAGTTGAGGCACTGCGAAACATGGGGCTGGCCCGTGGCGGCAGCCTAGCCAACGCCATCGTGGTGGATGGTGATAAAGTTCTCAACCCCGAAGGCCTGCGCTGGCAGGATGAATTCGTCCGCCATAAATTGCTCGACGTGGTGGGCGATCTGGCTCTGTCAGGAACCCCGGTATCAGGCCGGTTTTTTGGCAACCGCACCGGCCATGCCTTGAACAACCAGGTATTACGGGAACTGTTCTCCGACACCGCCAATTACCGGATCGTGCAAGCCCCGTTTGTGGGTACCCCAATGCTGATGCCCGCCGCCGCCGCGCCGGTTTAACGCGCCGCGTACCCAAGCCGCCGCATCATCGCGCCGTGGTCAGTTTCAATCTGCGCCACTTGCGCCGCCGTTAAAACCTCCCGCCACGCCCCCGCCTTGCCTTCGCGGAAAAACGCCGAGGCGGCACCGGGTATGTGCGCCTGAAACCCTTCCATCTGTTCCTGCTTCGCCACCACATCAAAACCGCTAAATTCAATCGCCTTTTGCAGCCGAGCCGGGTTGGCATCATCCCCTAAAAAATGCACCACCGTCCCAAACGCCTTTACCGGGTCGGTTTTGAAATCCTCATACCGCACCACCAAACTCCTGGGCCGCACGATCCATGACTGGACATGCGCCGACCATGAGCTGAGATATTCAAAAACCTGCACATCGGTGCTCCGGCTGGCAGCACCCTGCCTGCCCATGAAATGAATAATCTGATCCACACTTTGCCCGGTATAGCGCGCATATGAAACCGCCACATCGCGCGGGTCACGCACAATATAAACTGCCCCTGCCGAGACCGCCGTCGTGCATAGCTCAACATCATGAATCTTTAGCGCCGCGTTGTGGGTTTTGATAAACACCAAATCCTCGTGCAGCCGCATCAAATCCGCGTGCACTTTCGGGCGCATCGCCTGCACATCGGCGGTACTGAACGCCGATGCCGGCCTTGCATCATACGGTGTAAAAAATGCCGCGGCGGACTCCACAGCGGTAAAATCGGTCAACGCATTGATACTATAAGGTGCCTCAGGCTGGATGATGTAGTTGTGCAAAAATACCCGCAACCAGGTGTTGCCTGATTTCGGGTATGATGCCAGCCAAACAATCTTCCCCATGCGCCCTTAGGCAGCTTCCGCCTGATTTTCCGGGTCCTGGCCGAACAGGAAGTTGATATCATTGAAGTCGAACGCCAGCCCGCCAGAGGATTCATTGAACGCGATGCTGGCAAGCTCAGCCTTACGCTGCTGCAATTCCAAAATCCGCTCCTCCACCGTATCCACCGCAATCAGCTTATACACAAACACCGATTTTGTTTGCCCAATCCGGTGCGCCCGGTCCGATGCCTGGTTTTCCACCGCAGGGTTCCACCAGGGGTCGTAATGAATCACGGTATCCGCCGAGGTCAAATTTAACCCGCGCCCACCGGCCTTCAGCGAGATCAAAAACAGCGGCACTTCACCGGCCTCAAAGCTGCGCACCGGCTCGGCGCGGTCGCGCGTATCGCCGCGCAATTCAACAAATTTAATCCCCGCCTCATGCAAGCGCGGCTTGATCAAATCCAGCATCGAGGTGAACTGCGAGAACAGCAAAATTCGCCGCCCCTCCGGGATCAGCTCATTCAGCATCTCCAGCAAATCTTCCAGCTTGGCCGAAGTTTCCACATTCCGCGCTGACGCCAATTTCACCAGGCGCGGGTCACAACAGGCTTGCCGTAATTTCAACAACGCATCGAGCACAATAATCCGGCTTTGCGCCAGTGTGCGTTCCGCCACCTGCTCGCGCACGGTTTCATACAATGTACCGCGAATGGTCTCGTAGAGTTCGCGCTGGTCAGGTGCCAGCGTAATCCGCCGCAAAATAGTATGTTTCGGCGGTAGCTCAGTCGCCACTTCAGCCTTGGTCCGGCGCAAAATGAAGGGCTGAATACGTTGGATCAACTGCGCCCGGCAGGTGGCATCGTTATTCTTCTCAATTGGCGTGCGGAACCGTTTGGTAAATCCTCGCCGGTCGCCCAACAGCCCCGGCATCAAAAATGCAAATTGCGACCATAACTCTTCCAGATTATTTTCAATCGGCGTGCCTGATAAACACACCCGATGCTGCGTATCCAACTGGCACACCGCCCGCGTCGCCCGCGCATCCGGGCTTTTAATTGCCTGCGCTTCATCAAGCACCACAATATGCCAAGGCAGCGCCTTCATCTCTTCAATATCGCGGGTCAGCACGGTGTAAGTGGTAATCACCACTTGCACATCATCCAACTGGTCACGCTTCTCGTGGCGCTCCATGCCGTGCAGCACCACTACCTTCAAACCAGGTGCGAATTTCTTCAACTCCGCCGTCCAGTTGGCAACCAAACTGGTCGGCACCACAATCAGCGCCGGCCGCGTCAATCGGCCCGCTGCTTGTTCCACGGTAATATGCGCGATGGTCTGCGCGGTTTTACCCAGCCCCATATCATCGGCCAAAAATCCGCCTAGCCCATGCCCGCCCAGATGCTGCAACCAGTCCACACCATGCTGCTGGTAATGCCGCAACTCCGCCGTGAAGGTTGGCGGCAATTCCACCGGCACAATTTCTGGCTCACCCCGGAATTTATCAACATAGGCTTCAATCGCCGCCGCATTCTGCCAACTGGTCGTCAATACGTCTTCCAGTTCCAGCACGGTCGCGGCAGCTCCCACCGGCAGCACCAGCGCCTTCTCGGCGGTGCGCCCGGCGGCCTCGATCAAGTCACCCATCACTGCCAGCAACCGGCGGATGCGCTCGGCCGGCAGCTTCAGCACCCGGCCATCATCCATGCTGGTAATCAGCTCGTCGCCCACAATCTGGGCGGCATCGATGCCGCCCCGCGCCAGCAGATGTTCCAAAATCGGCAGCAGCGGATGCCGCTCGCCATCAATCTCGATACCAAATTCCAGCGAGAAGCTGCCCTTTTCGGCATCCGACACCTGCACATCCAACACCCCGATGGTCTCGGCCAGACGCGGCCCGAAATTCTCATCGATATTGGTTTGCCAGCCCTGCGCCTGTAATTGCGGCACCCGCACCGCCACAAAATGGTGCCACATGGCCGAGGCTTCCTGGCCCCGGAACACCAGCACGCGCTGGCCTCGGGCAGATTTACCATCGGTTACGCGCATCTGCACAAAATTATCAGGCCGCAACTCATCCAAAGCCGCCGCCTCAGCGGTCTGGTCACGCCGGATAAACACCGGCCCGGTCGGGGATTTTATCCGGATAAAGGCATTATCATCCGCCCCATCCACCACCACGCCGCCGTAATCAAAGTCCAGCGTCAGTACATCGATCAACCGCTGGCGGCCAAATTCATCGGGCGCATACACCCGCCGCAGACGCAAAACCGGCGTCGCGGGGCGCTCCAGCACCACGCCATTCACCTCGGGCGCGGTCAGCGGGGCTACAATCACCGCTGCCTTGGCGCGGCGTCCTTGCGGGCGAATTTTAGGGGGTGATTGCGCAAACTGCCGTGGCTGGGTGGGGTCGTACGCCGGCACAATCACTTCCGGCGGTGGTTTTGGCTTCTGCAATGCCGCAAATTTATTCATTGCCGCAATCGCCGTCGCGGTCATATGGGCGCAGCGCAACTGTCCGCAATCACAATGCCGCTCCGCAAATGAAACCCTTCGGCCCATCAGCGCCGGCGTGATGCTCACATGGCGGATATCGCCCTTGTCATCCACTGTGCCGCTAATGGTATCGCCATCCAGGCTCACCTGCACCGCTTCCAGGAAGTTCAATGTCCGGCCCCGCCGCAGCAGCGGCACGTCAAACACCTGCTCCAGGTCCTCGGTCGAATAAGCCGTCGGCATGCAGTAGAACCCCTCGTTAATCATCCAAAGCCGGGCTTCCGCCGACGGTCACACTTTGCCGTTCGCAACGGCCAATCCTCTACATACATCAATTGAAGAAAAACGTTAGTGCCTTTTCGCAATTCACCCCGTCATTCCCGCCCCACCCTAAAAACCGCCCTATTTCACCAAATTCGTGAACCCATTGGTCATCGGGTAGCGCCGGTCCCGCCCAAACGCCCGGCGCGTGATCTTCACCCCCGGTGGGGCTTGGCGGCGCTTATATTCAGCCCGGTCCAGCATTTTCCACACCCGCACTGCCGTTGCCCGCTCAAACCCATCGGCCACTACCGAGTCGATGGAGGCTTCGCCCTCGATCAGGCGCTGCAAAATCCCGTCCAGAATCTCATAGGGCGGCAGGGAATCCTGGTCGGTCTGGTTGTCCTTCAACTCAGCCGAGGGTGGCTTGGTAATCACCCGTTCTGGCATCACCGCCCCTTTGGGCCCCAGCGCCCCGGTGGGCAGATGCGCGTTGCGCCAGCGGCACAGCTCAAACACGGTGGTTTTATAAACATCCTTCAGCACCGAGTAGCCGCCGCACATATCCCCATACAGCGTGGCATACCCCACCGACATCTCGGACTTATTGCCGGTGGTCAGCAGCATGTGGCCAAACTTGTTGGACATCGCCATCAGTATCAGCCCGCGTGTGCGGGACTGAATATTCTCCTCGGTCGTATCAGGCGGGCGGTTGCCAAAGGCAGGTGCTAAGGCTTCATCAAACGCCGCCATCGCCCCCTTGATCGGCACGACATCATAGTGAATCCCCAAGTAATCCGCACACAGTGCTGCATCTTCCAGACTATGGGCGCTGGTGTAGGGGCTGGGCAGCATCACCGCTCGCACCCGCTCCGGCCCCAACGCATCGGCGGCCACCGCAGCGGAAATCGCTGAATCAATCCCGCCTGAAAGCCCCAGAATCACCCCCGGAAAGCCGTTCTTGTTCACATAATCACGCAATCCTACCATCATCGAGCGATAAATCAGATCAAACCGCTCCGGCTCCGGCGGCAACGCCTGCGCCCTACACACCAGCCCGCGCTCGCCCCGCGTCCATACCGTCAGGCAAAGCGCCTCCTCAAAATACGGCATCTGTAGCGCCAGCGTACGGTCCGCGTTCAAAATAAACGAGGCACCATCATAAACAATCTCATCTTGCCCGCCGGTGAGGGCCGCAAACACATAAGGCAGTCCGGTTTCCACCACTCGCTCCACCGCTAACGTCACCCGGCGCGATTGCTTGGTATCCTCAAATGGCGAGGCATTCACCGAGAGCAAAATCTCCGCCCCGGATTCCGCCAAAGTCTCAGACACATCCGGGAACCACCAATCCTCACAGATCATCAGCCCCAACCGGAAGCCCCGGAACACCACCGGCCCCGGTGCCGGCCCGGCATCAAACACCCGCTTATCATCAAACACGCCGTAGTTGGGCAGTTCATGCTTGGCGCGGCGTGCGATAATTTTACCGCCATCCAGCACAAACGCCGCATTATGCAGCAATGCCCCATGGCGCCAAGGTGTTCCCACAATCACCCCCGGCCCACCATCCGCCGTATCGGCCGCCAGTGCTTCCACTGCCGCCTCGCAGGCCGCCACGAAGGCGGGCTTCAGCACCAAATCCTCCGGTTGATACCCCGAGATCGACATCTCCGGCGTCACCAGCAAATCTGCCCCCATCGCGGCGGCCTTGGCCCGCATGGCGCGGATACCGGCGAGGTTTTTATCAACTGCACCCACGGTGCAATCCATCTGTGCGATGGCAATTTTCAAAATGTCAGCCAAGGTCGCGCTTCACCGATTTGAGTAAAAATTCCCGCCCGATTTTCACCATCGGCTTCCCATCATAGGCCACGATATCAGCGGTGGCGTAAGTCTCGCTCCATTGTTCCGGAAGAAAACTACCAGTGCCCACCACGTCAATCGGTGTGTTGGCATCCGCCATCACACCGCATTTCTCCACGCCAAACCCTGAGCTCGCTACAATTTTCACAGCCTTGAATCCTGCGGCATCCAGCGCTTCCCGCATCTGCCAGATCGCCGCCGCCGAAACCCCGGTGCCGATCAAATAATGCAACGCCGCCTGGCTGCGATACCGCCTGAGAGCCCCCGGCGCATGGCGCTCCAGCACCGCGTAGCTCGCCTGTGGGTCCAGCCCCTCCAAAAACCGCCCGCCATGCGTATCGAGGCGCACCGAAAGCTGGCCAGCGCCCGCCATTTCGGGGAAGCGCTCACATACCGCCAGCGCATCGGTAATTTCGCGCCCAAAATAATCCACCAGCACCGTCAGCGGCTCGCCAGGATAGGTCTCCACAAACATCTCCGCCGCCCGCACGGTAGAGCCCGCATACCCAATCAATGCGTGGGGCATCGTGCCATACCCGTGCGGAGCGCCAAAATAATGCGCCGTGCCGTCATTGGCATTGCCTACAAACCCGCGTGCCCCCTCGGCCTGCGCTGCCTTTGAGCCCACCGATGCGGCATAAGCCATCATCTCCTGCATCTCGGCCCCAGCGCAATGCCGCGCCTCCATCGCCAGAAACGCCGACTTCGGCAGCGCCATACACATCTGAAACGCCTGATGCGCCGCCACACAGGCCGCGCCGATTTTTTGCAAAAAAATCGTCTCCAAGTCCGCCAGAGCCACCAAGTTGCCGGTGATATAAACCAGCGGCTCACCCGCCCCGGTCCAGCTTCCCTCTGCGTGCACTAACTCAATATCAAAAGCTGTGCCGCGCGCCGCAGCCACCTCCTGCAACCAGTCCACCATCAGCGCGGGTGCGCAAACCACCGGGCGGCGCAAAAACACCGCATAGGTTACGCGCTTGTCGCCAAACTTCGCAACAATCGCTTTGGTACGGTTAAAATACGCATCCGTCCGCGCAGAAATATCGGCGTTGATCCCCGCTGGCGCCAGCGGCCCCAGGCTCATGAATGTGAACGCACCGCACGGCGGCTCTTTAATTCCTCCGCCAGCAAAAACGCCAATTCCAGCGACTGTTCAGCATTCAAACGCGGGTCACAAAACGTCTCATAACGCTCGCCCAAATCCGCCTCGGAAAGCCCGCGCGCCCCGCCCACACATTCGGTCACATCCCGCCCGGTCATTTCCACATGCGCCCCGCCGGCGATCGTGCCCTCGGCTTCATGAATGTCAAAGAACGAGCGTAATTCTGCAACAATCGAATCAAACCGGCGCGTTTTGATCTTCGCCGCGGTGCTGATGGTATTGCCGTGCATCGGGTCACACAACCAAACGGGTGTGCGCCCCGCTTGCTTCACCGCCCTTATCAGCCCAGGCAGCCTGTCGCCCACTTTATCAGCCCCCATCCGCGAGATGAGTGATAACCGCCCCGGCTCATTTTCCGGGTCCAGCACCTCGATCAGCCGAAGCATGTCGTCAGCTTCCATGGTCGGGCCAATTTTCAACCCAATCGGGTTTTTAATGCCGCGCATGAATTCCACATGCGCACCATCCAACTGCCGCGTGCGGTCGCCGATCCATAAAAAATGCGCCGAACAGGCATAGTAATCGCCCGAGGTGCTATCCACCCGCGTCAATGCCTGCTCATACGGCAGCAGCAACGATTCATGGCTGGTGAAAAAATCCGTCTCGCGGATTTGCGGTGCTGAGATACTGGTCAGCCCGCACGCGCCCATGAACGCCAGCGTCTCATCAATCCGCGCCGACAAATCCTTATAACGTGCCGCCAGCGGTGATTTCTCAACAAAATCCAAATTCCACCGGTGCACCTCGTGCAAATCCGCATAACCGCCGGAAGCAAACGCCCGCAGCAAATTCAGCGTGCCGGCTGACTGAAAATAGCCAAACTCCATCCGCGCTGGGTCTGGCATCCGTGCCTCAGCCGAAAAATCCGGCCCGTTCACAATATCGCCGCGGTAGGAGGGCAGGGTGACCCCATCAATTGTCTCAGAATCGGACGAGCGCGGCTTGGCAAACTGCCCCGCCATCCGCCCGAGCTTCACCACCGGCACCGACCCCCCAAAGGTCAGTACCACCGCCATCTGCAACAGCACGCGGAAGGTATCGCGGATCACATTGGCGGTGAAATCGCCAAAGCTCTCAGCGCAATCGCCACCTTGCAGTACAAACGCCTGCCCAGCCGCCGCCTTCGCCAGCGCCGCCTTCAGCCGCCGCGCTTCCCCGGCAAACACCAACGGTGGAAAGCGCGTGAGGCGCGCTTCCATCGCCGCCAGCCTCGCGGCATCAGGATAGACCGGCACCTGACGAATCGGGCAGTCGCGCCAGCTTGCCGGCGACCAGCCAGTGTTCAAACGCGCCCCGGAAAGCGCCGGTGTCATCGTATCCATAATCTCTCCAAACCCTTCATTTCAGCCATTATCCCGCAAAATGACCAGCATGGCTACTCTGCGGCCATTTCCTGCCCCACAACCCTGGTCTGAGTCCGTAAGGTGACAAACTCCTCCGCAGCCGTCGGGTGAATCCCGATGGTCCGGTCAAAATCCGCCTTCGTCGCCCCGGCGATCACCGCCACCGCCAGCCCCTGCACAATCTCCGGCGCATCCTCGCCCAGCATATGCACGCCCAGCACTTTATCGGTCACCCCATCCACCACCAGTTTCATCAGGGTAAACCGCTGCCTACCCGAAATTTGGTGCCGCATCGGCTTGAATTTGGTCACAAAAATCTTGCTCCCCACCGGCGCATGTTCCTCGGTGATCCCCACCGTCCCGATCGGCGGGATCGAAAACACCGCCGTCGGCACATTTGCCAATGAAACCTGGCGTGGCTTGTTGCCAAACAATGTATCGGCCACCGCATGACCCTCCGCCGTTGCCACCGGGGTTAAATTCAGCAGGTCCGTCACATCGCCAATGGCATAAATATGCGGCGCCGATGTCGCCAGATTATCATCCACAATCACCGCCCCGCTGGGCTTGGTTTTCACCCCCGCCGCCGCCAGGTTCAACCCGGCCACGTTCGGCGCCCGCCCGGTGGCAAAAAACACCATATCCACATCCAGCACCGAACAATCCGACAGTGCCAGCCTGCGCCCGTCCCCCTCCGCCATAATGCTCACCGGCGTCGTATCCGGGTGCAAAATCACCTTATTGCCTTGCATCTGTTCGGCCAGCATCAGCCGCAAATCCTCGTCGAACCCGCGCAATGGCAAAGGCTGGCGGTAAATCAGATGCGTCTCTGCCCCGAGCCCCGCAAAAATCCCGGCAAATTCCACCGCGATATAGCCGCTGCCGATAATCGCAATCCGCTTCGGGCAATCGGGCAGATAAAACGCATCATCCGACACGATGCCAAGCTCCGCTCCTGGAATCTCCAGCCGGGTCGGGTGTCCGCCGGTCGCAATCACAATTCGCTCAGCGGTAATCCGCTGGCCCCCCACATCGAGCGTATGCGCATCGATGAATGTGGCCCGCGCTTCAAACACGCTGGCCCCGGCCTGATGCAGCAGCCGCTGGTAAATCCCGTTCAACCGGGAAATTTCCTTGTCCTTGGCGGCAATTAACCGGCCCCAGTTGTGGCTTCCCTTCGCCGCATCCCAGCCAAACCCCGCCGCATCCTCAGCCGCCAGCCCATATTCCGCCGCCATCACCATGAATTTCTTCGGCACGCAGCCGATATTCACGCAAGTCCCGCCCCAGAACCGCGCCTCCGCCACCCCAACCCGCGCCCCATGCCCCGCCGCAATCCGCGCACACCGCACCCCCGCCGAGCCGCCGCCGATGACAAAAAGATCGAAATCCATGTGGGTCTCCAAAATAAGATGGTTGCAGATATGGTAGCCGATGCGCAGGCTTTACCATACCGGAACAGCATGCCCCCTGTGCACCCGAACCGTCATGGCCCGGCTTGACCGGGCCATCCACGCCTTTTTTGACTGCCCGTCAGATGAGGCTGCGCTGTAACGGCGCGATCGCAGGCGGCACAGTGCATTCATCGAGCAATCGCGCTCCACATTTCACCAAATAAGCCACCGTCTCATTTAATAATGCCGGCTCACGGGTTGGGTCTTCCGACACACCCTCAGGCACCCAAATAATTGTATCATAACGTGCTCGCGTCAGCAGGACACGGTAGGTATTGATCCGAAAATCGATCGCATCCTGTTTGGTTGGCGTCTGCCATTTTGTGCCAACAAATTTGCGAACCAACCAATCATTCTGCCAGACCAGATCACCGCCCCAACACAGTCCGACATAATCCAGTTCTAATCCTTGGCAGGCAAATTGCGTTGCCGGAATCTCCAGTGCATCCGAGGCCCGCACGTCCGGCCAGCGGTTCAAAAACCAGTTGGCAATCGCGTCATTATCAAGATGCGGAAAATCTGGCCAGATACCGTCCGCTACCAATCGGCGCGCCCCTGTGCTGCAAACAAGGCCAGCGCGGCGTTCACCGCGGGCGCGGACGCGTAACGCGTGGCGCATGGCCGTGAGTGATCGTGTAATGAAAAAAGGTACATCATTTTGTGCATGCTGTCTCGCCTCATTCGTTGCGCCACGCAGTACTGCATCAACCCACGGTGCACCGGCGGCGGAGCGGATGGCACGAATAGGAATATCGAGATGCAGAGCATCTATAACAGAGATATTCGCGGGTGCTTTCACGAAAAGTCTTTGCCGTGGTTCTAGCGTTGTGAGCACGCTCGGGGCCGCGCGAACTTGCCAGTCAGGCCGCTGTATCAGCGCGCGTCCCCATTCACCAAGCCCGGCTTCTCCAGTGTTGATCTCCTGGCCGTTGCCAACCAGCGCGACAATAACCGCATAATCCTGGTGCTTGTGCATGATATCAAGAAACAGAGCCGCTTCGCTGTCATGCAAATTGAATTTGCGTGCCGCATAAGCGGCATCCCAGGCGCGTTGGGCTTCATCAAAAACCACAACATGTTCGTGAGGCGGTGTGGCGCGTTCAACATTATCGCGGACAAAGCCGGTCAGGCCTTGAACAGCGCTTTCAGTTTTCTGCCTCGCCTGCCGAATCGACGTTTTAGGATCACGAGCGGCATCACGTGCCAAGGCTTCCCGTAGTACATGAACCAGTGGCAGATTGCCGGTGAGGAAAGCGGCACCCGTATCCGCGCCGAATACGGCATTCAGGCCGCATAATGTTTTGCCAGCGCCAGGAATACCGGTGACGAAGATGATGATGTGAGCGTTGGTATCCCGCGCTTCCTTAATTGTATCTAGGATGGCTTGGGTCGTGCGCGTGAGGTTAGTGACATCTGCACGGGCGGCGGCGATCTCGGAGACGCCATGTTTTGCATATAGCGTCGTTGCGGCCTCGACGATTGTTGGAACCGGACGATAGGGGGATTGCTCCCAGCCTTCAATATTAATTTGGTTGCTGGGAATACGATCAAATATACCAACCAGCAGGTCCGATAATGAGGACGCGCAAGCGGTGAACGGAGGAACGACTCCGTGCCATAGCAGGACCCAAGACGGAGACTGCGCCGTTGCATCGCTTGCCACCAACACCGGGATAATCAGCTTGTTTCGGCTGGCCGCATGAAAATCCTGCAGATCAAGTGCATAATCTTCGGCTTGCCGGAGGGCCGCAACATCAAATGTTTTGGCACCGACTTTAAATTCGATGACAACGATTGCGTGGTCGGAGATGATCGTAACGTCCAACCTCCGGCCTAGACGCAATAGTGGATATTCAAATAGAATACGCCAGTGATCAGGCAGATTTTCTGTGCTATCCCGCAGGATTTCCAGTTGCTTACGCCACGCCAGCAACTGCGTTGCGTGATTAAGCGGGTGGGACTCAACAAGTCTGAGAGCAAGGCGCTCGACGATGCTCTCGTTTTGCCGTGACCGAAAATCCTCCAGTGTGGCCGACCACCAAGCTTTATGAGGCACGCTGGTTGTTGGGACTATGTGCATAATAACAGATTTGCAGGGTTCCGGTGTTTACGCAATCTATGGTTGTTGATTATGCGAATTTATTATTCAACTGAACCTCGTCATTGCGAGCGGAGTAAAGTAATCCAACTGCATATCTGCATTATCGGATTATCCGCCTTCCCTTCGTCATTCCCGCGCAGGCGGGAATCTTCTTGTGACGCCAGAAGATACTCGCTTGTGCGCGTATGACAGTTAAGGAGTCACATCACCCAAAAACCCCTCAAAACCCACAAGTTTTTCCCTGCCTCATTCCTGAGATTATCTATACTAACATAGAGTTATAATCGCAAACTACCCCACAATGTTCCACGTGAAGCATTGCCTTGCCCCATAAAAAACGGCCCCAAACCGGGGCCGTTTTTCTTCGCAATCAGCGAAAGAATTAATCCCCAGCCGCCGGGTGGAAAACCCCCATCCGCACCGGCTCCTTCGCCGGTGCCGCCACCTGTTTGGTAACCGGCGCTGGCATCGCTGCCAAAATCGAGACGCTCACGGAAGCCAGGTACGGCAGCGACTGCGTGAACAACACCGCGCACCACAGCCGGGTTTCCAGCGTTGCCCAATGGTGGGTAAAGCCAACCCCCAGCAATGCTGCCCAGGTGAGAACCAGCAGGAAAAGTTCTTCCCGGGCCATCACCAAGCCTTGCACCAAAGCCGGCGCATTCTTCATCTTCGGCGTGCGCAGGAACGGCAGGGAGTTGGTGAACAAGCCTTTCCAAACCGCCTTGCCGATGCTGTGCGATAATGCCAGCCCCGCTACCGCAGCGCCCAACCGGTCTGCCAAGCCGCAAGGTACGCGGTTGGCGTAAAGGGCTAAAATCTGCACGATCTTGAAGAAGAACAACCCAATCGAAGGCAGCATGAACAGTGCAATCGGGAATTCAAACCGCACCGGGTCCACAATCAAGCCCAGCGACCAGGCCAGGCCCATGCCAAGGAACATTAAGCCCAGCGCATCGCCCATCCACGGCAGCCAGCCGGTGATGAAGTGCCATTTCTGGCCCAGCGTGAGTTCATGGTTGAACGGGTTGAACAACGCATTGGCATTGGCGCGGGTGATGCGCATGGCGCCATACGCCCAGCGGTAACGCTGCTTGCGGAAGGCGTTGAAATCATCCGGCATCACGCCCTTACCAAAGCTCTTTTTCGAATACACCGCCTCATAACCAGCGCGGAACAACCGCAGGCCCAACTGGCTGTCCTCGGTGATGCACCATTCGGCCCAGCCATTTTCATTCACCAGTGCGGCCTTGCGCACCAGGGTCATCGTGCCGTGCTGAATAATCGCGTTACGCTCATT
>NCFD01000200.1 GCA_002281005.1 Acidocella sp. 35-58-6
ACGCCGCTGAGGACAAAGCCTCCGATGAGAACGAGCGCAACGCGCTGGCGATGAAGCTGCCCTCCGGCCATGAGATTGCGGTGGTACAGATCGCCGGGCTGATCGCGCGGCGAATTTTGTGCGATGTCAAGGAAGGCCAAAGTTTGGCCGCTGGTGAACGTTTTGGGATCATCCGTTTCGGTAGCCGGACCGATTTGTATTTGCCCGAGGGCACCTTGCCGCTGGTTGCGGTGGGTCAGCGGATGATTGGCGGCGAAACCGTCATCGCTGAGTTGCCGTCTGCCTGATGAGATTGGCTTGATGAGCAACACCATGCGCCGCCGCCCGCCTCGCCGCCCCCGCCTCACCGGCCAGAGCTTCAACCGGATGCTGCCTAACCTGATGACCCTGATGGGGTTATGCATCGGGCTTTCGGCGGTACGGTTGGCGATGGACGGCAAGTTTGGTAGCGCGGTGATCGCGATTGCGGTCTCCGGCGTCATTGATGGGCTGGATGGCCGGTTGGCGCGGCTGCTGAAAGCCACGTCGCGTTTCGGCGCTGAATTCGATAGCCTGGCGGATTTTTTGTGCTTTGGGGTGGCCCCTGGGTTCGTAATTTACATGTGGTCGCTGCAGGACTGGGGCGCGATCGGGTTTTTGCCGACCCTGATGTATGTTTCGGCCATGGCGCTAAGGTTGGCGCGGTTTAATGCCGCTCTTGAGACCGCACCGCCCGCAGCGTTTGCCTATAATTTTTTCACCGGCGTCCCGGCGCCGGCGGGGGCGATTTTGGCATTGTTTCCGCTGTTTGTGGGGCTGGAGGCGGACAAGGCGCATTGGATATGGCTGCGCGATGCGGTTGCGTTTCCGCTGTTTTCCGGCGGCATTCTGGTGGCGGTGGCACTGCTGTGCGTCTCCACCCTGCCAGTGTGGAGCTTTAAGAACTTCAAAGTCCCCACCGCCAGCGTGCTGCCGTTATTGCTGGGCGTGGTGATTTTCGTGGCCGTTCTGATCGCAGACCCGTACGCGGCGGGTGCCCTGGTTGGAATTGTTTATGTGGCGATGCTGCCCTTCAGCCGCCGCAGCTACAAAAAGCTGGCGGCGGAAGCCGATGAGCGGCGGCACCATGAAGATACTGAAAGCACGGAACTAGCCCTATAAGCGATAACGAGCTGCGCTCACCACGTCGCTTACCACCGCTTCTCGCACCACCGCCTCACCCTCCGGCGAGGCCAGAACCACCACCCGATGGAAAAACGGTGCTTTGCCGGTGGCGCGGGCGCGGAACATGGCGGTTAGAGCGTCAGCCACTGGGCCGCGCGGTGTGCAGCAGGTGCAGCCGATGACATGCCCCGGTTTCCCCGGGGCGAAGGTGACCGCGTAGGTGTCTGATGGGACCTGATGGCCAGCTTCCGCCAAAACAGCATCGGTCGTGCCGGGCGCCCCCCCCATCACAATCTCAATACGCATATCTGTAGAACTGGTCATTCTCTGGACATAGGGCGTTTCCGGTGTATCTGACAGGGATGACCAAGCCACATCTTCTTGAAGCTCTGCAACACCATGTCCTGCTCTGCGACGGCGGCATGGGCTCGCGCGTCCAGGCGCTCACCCTCGATGTCGAGAAAGACTATTGGGATAAGGAAAACTGCACGGAAGTGCTGAACCTTTCCCGGCCTGATTTGGTACGGGAGATCCACCGGGGCTATTTCGCCGCGGGCTCTGACATGGTGCAGACCAACAGCTTTGGCGGCTCGCCGATCACTTTGGCTGAGTTTCAACTGGAAGACCGCGCCTTCGAGATCAATAAAATCGCCGGGGAACTGGCACGGGAAGCCGCGGAGAGCTTTGCCGATGGCCGGGTTCGCTATGTCATCGGCTCCATCGGGCCGGGCACCAAGCTGCCGAGCCTGGGCAATATTGCCTATGACCCGCTGGAATTTGCACTGTATCAGCAGTCGCAAGGCCTCATCGCGGGTGGTGTGGATGCGATCCTGATTGAGACCTGCCAGGACACCTTGCAGATCAAAGCGGCGGTGAATGGCGCCAAACGGGCGCGGCTTGAGGCGAAATCTGACATCCCCATCTTCGTACAGGTGACTGTGGAGACCACCGGCACTTTGCTCGTGGGGCCGGATATTGCCGCCGCCTCAACCGTGATCCACGCGCTGGATGTGCCGATGATAGGGCTGAATTGCGCCACCGGGCCGCAGGAAATGGCCGAGCATGTGCGATACCTCAGCCAAAACTGGCCCGGCCTGATTTCGGTGCAGCCCAACGCCGGGCTGCCGGAACTGGTGGATGGCAAAACCCACTACCCGCTGGCAGGGCCCGAAATGGCAAGCTGGGTGGAGCGCTTTGTGGTAGAAGACGGCGTTAATTTGATCGGCGGCTGCTGCGGAACCTCCATCCCGCATATCGAAGCGCTGGATGCGATGCTCAAACGTCTGGGCAACTCGCGCCCGGTGCCGGTGCTGCGCAAGCCCATCTGGGTGCCGTCCGTCGCGAGCCTATATGGCGCGACTCCCTTACGGCAGGAAAACAGCTATTTCTCGATCGGGGAGCGCTGCAACGCCAACGGCTCGAAAAAATGGCGCGAATTGCAGGAAGCCGGAGATTGGGACGGCTGTGTGGCGGTAGGGCGCGAACAGGTGGCAGAATTCTCCAACGCACTGGATATTTGCACAGCGTTTGTAGGCCGCAATGAAGTGGCCGAGATGAACGAAGTGATCACCCGCTTCACCTCCTCCGTGAATGCGCCTTTGGTGATTGATTCCACCGAAACCAACGTGATCGAAGCGGCGCTGAAGCTGCATGGCGGCAAGCCGATCATCAACTCAATCAACTTCGAGGATGGCGAGCACGCCGCCACTGACCGTTTAATTCTGGCGAAGAAATTCGGTGCGGCAGTGATCGCGCTGACCATCGATGAAGTGGGCATGGCGAAGGAGCCTGCCGACAAACTGCGCATCGCCCGCCGGCTGGTGGATTTTGCCTGTAATAAGCACGGCCTCGCGCAATCCGATTTGCTGATCGACCCGCTGACCTTCACCATCGCCACCGGCAATGAGGATGATCGCAAACTGGGGCAATGGACGCTGGAGGGCATTAAAGCCATCCATGATGAATTTCCGGATATTCAGATTATCCTTGGTCTGTCCAACATCTCCTTCGGCCTGAACCCCGCCGCCCGCGCCGTGCTGAACTCGGTGTTCCTGGATTTGGCGGTGAAAGCCGGGATGACCGGGGCGATTGTGCATGTCTCGAAAATCCGGCCCTTGCATCTGATCGCGGCTGAGGAAGTGAAAGTGTGCGAGGATTTGATCTTCGACCGCCGCACTGAAGATTACGACCCGCTGCAAAAACTGCTGGAAATATTTGCGGACCGTAAATTGGCTGACGCTACCAAAAAGCAACGCGCTGACACCGTTGAGGGCCGCTTAAAGGACCGGATTGTGGATGGCGACCGCAAGGGTTTATCGGACGAGCTGGACGAGGCGCTGAAAACCCTGAAACCACTGGAAATCATCAACAACGTGCTGCTGGATGGCATGAAGGTGGTGGGCGAGTTGTTTGGCGCGGGCAAGATGCAATTGCCGTTCGTGCTGCAATCGGCTGAGACGATGAAGGCCGCCGTGGCGTATCTGGAACCAATGATGGAGCGGGTGGCCGGTGAGGAGCGCGGGAT
>NCFD01000201.1 GCA_002281005.1 Acidocella sp. 35-58-6
TGCGCACTTTGCGCAACGCCTTTGCGATGAACCGCATTGCGCATGCTTTTATGCTGACCGGTGTGCGTGGGGTGGGCAAAACCACGACGGCGCGGATATTGGCGCGGGCGTTAAATTGTACCGGCGTTGATGGCAATGGTGGGCCCACGCCGGACCCGTGTGGTGTGTGCGCCAATTGTGTGGCGATTTTGGCGGATAGGCACCCTGACGTTGTAGAGATGGATGCGGCATCCAACACCGGCGTTGATGATGTGCGCGAGATTATCGAGGCAACGCGTTTCAAGCCGCTCTCGGCGCGGATTAAAGTGTTCATCATCGATGAGGTGCACATGCTCTCGCGCAACGCCTTCAACGCGCTGTTGAAGACGCTGGAAGAGCCACCACCGCATGTGAAGTTTGTGTTCGCCACCACCGAAATCCGCAAGGTGCCGGTGACGGTGCTGTCGCGCTGCCAGCGCTTTGACTTGCGCCGGGTGGCGGTGGCGGAACTTTCGGCACACTTCTCGCGCATCGCGAGGCTCGAAAACATCGCGATTGCCCCGGAAGCGCTTGATCATATCGCGCGTGCCGCCGATGGGTCGGTGCGCGATGGGTTGTCGTTACTTGACCAGGCGATTGCGCGTGGCTCGGAAGATGGCACCGAAATTTCGGCTGAGATGGTCGCTGAAATGTTGGGCTTGTCGGACCGTGGTTATGTGTTTGAACTCATGGAAGCGGTGATGGCAGGGGATGCCGCCGCGGCGCTGGCGGTGACCGATACAGCGCATGCACGGGGTGCTGACCTGGGCGTGCTGATCGCTGATTTGCTTGGCTTGGCGCATTTGTTGACGCGGTTGAAATCGGTACCGGCTTTGGCCACCAGTAATGCGTTGCCGGAAGCCGAACGCACCCGAGGCCTGGCGCTAGCGGCTGGTTTGTCGATCCCCTGGCTCGGCCGACTTTGGCAAATGTTGCTGAAGGGTGTTGCGGAAGTTGAAGCTGCGCCGGACCGGCGGGCGGCGGCTGAGATGATCATCATCCGGCTCTGCCATGTGGCGGATATGCCCCCGCCGGGCGATTTGATCAAAAAACTTGAGCAGCAAGCAGCACAAAATTCAATGGGTGGCTCTGCGGGCGGTGGCTCGCCAGGTGGGACTCGTGCGGTTGCCAATGGTGCGCCGATGCAGGCGGTGGCGGCACCGCGGGCGATTACATTTCAGGATGTGGTGGCTCTGGCTGGGGCGAAGCATGATGTGATGCTGTATGCGCATCTGCGCCAATCGGTGCATCTGGTGAAGTTTGCACCGCCGGTCATTGAGATGCGGCTGGAGCTGGATGCGCCGCGTGATATGGCGCAGCGGCTGGGGGCATTGCTGGAAGCCGAGACCAACCGGCGCTGGACCATTGTGATCAGCCAGGCCGCGGGAGAGCCGACGATTGCTGATGGTGAGCGCCAGGCTGAAAACGCCGCGCGCCAGCACGCCACTGACCATCCGCTGGTGCGGGCGATCATGGAAGCCTTTCCAGGGGCGCGGATTGAAAAATTGCATGCGGCACCTGAACCGATAGCCGATGAGGCACCACCCGACTGGCTGGAACTCGCGCCGCCCGATGATGTCTATAACGAAGAGGAAGACTAGATCATGAAAAACCTTGCCGGACTGATGCAGCAAGCCAAGCAGATGCAGGCCAATATGGAAGCGATGCAGGCGAAGTTGGAAGCGGCCCAGATTGAAGGTGTGTCGGGTGCTGGCCTAGTGCGCGTCACGCTCAGCGGCAAAGGGGTTTTGAAGGGCATTAAAATTGACCCGAAGCTGGCGGACCCGGCTGAGATTGAGATGCTGGAGGATTTGGTTTTGGCAGCCCACGCTGATGCGAAATCGAAGCTTGATGCGTTCACTGAATCTGAGATGAAAAACGCCACCGGTGGGATGCAACTGCCCGCAGGGTTGAAGCTGCCTTTCTAAAAATCCATGGGTGGTCCCGAACTTGAGCGGCTGATCAGCCTGTTTGCCAAACTACCCGGCCTGGGGCCGCGCAGTGCCCGGCGGATTGTGTTGAAATTGTTGCGCGAGCGTGAGACCAAATTATTGCCGCTGGCGGATGCGATCCGGGCGGCGGCGGAGACCGTGAAAAATTGCTCCGTCTGTGGGAATCTCGATAGTTGTGATCCCTGCACCATCTGTGCGTCGCCGTCGCGCGATCATGCGATTTGTGTGGTGGAGACAGTGGCGGATTTATGGGCTCTGGAACGCGCGCTGATTTACCGTGGCAGGTATCATGTGCTGGGCGGCTCGCTCTCGGCGCTGGCGGGGCGTGGGCCGGAGGATATCGCGGTTGCCCCGTTATTGGCGCGGCTAAGTGTGGACCCGCCGCAGGAAATTATTCTGGCGATGCCAGCCACTGTGGATGGGGCCGCGACCGGCCATTATTTGTCCGAAAAACTCAAAAGCTTTGGCATCCCGATTTCACGGCTGGCGCAAGGGGTTCCGATGGGGGGTTCGTTGGAAGTGTTAGACGAAGGTACGTTGGCGACGGCGTTGCGGGCGCGAAGAGTTTCATAAATCGAGCGTTTAAACCCCAAACCTATCTCGCAAACCATAATACCAGGCACCCAGCGCCGTGAGTGGTACCCGGAACATTTTGCCGCCGGGGAATGGATAGTAGGGCAGGGCAGCCAATACGTCGAACCGTGCTGGTGAGCCTGCCACGGCTTCGCCGAGTAAGCGCCCGAGCAAATGCGTGGTGGTGACGCCATGGCCGCTGCAACCGTGTGAGTAATACACGTTGGGTGATAATTTCCCCACCTGTGGAAAGCGCGTGAGGGTGAGCGCGAAATTACCGCTCCATGTGAAATCGATCCGCGCGTTTTTCAGGCTAGGAAAAGTTTTCAGCATGTGTGGGATGATTTTGGCGCGAATGGCAACTGAATCAGCGCCGCCATAAACAATGCCGCCGCCGTATAGGATGCGGTTGTCAGCGGTGCGGCGGTAATAATCCAGTACATAATTACAGTCTTCAACGCACACATTTGAAGGCAGCAGCCTTGCGGCTTCATCACCTAACGGCTCGGTGGCCAGAACCTGGGTGGAAACCGGCATAATTTTGGTGGCGAGCTCGGGGAGTAGATTGCCGAGATACGCATTCCCGCAGACCAGCACATGTTTGGCACGCACTTCACCGCCGGCGGTTTTTACCACCGGCTGCGTACCCGTATCGACGGCAATGACCGGGGAATTTTCAAAAATCTGTCCGCCGAGAGACTCCAGGGCTGCAGCTTCGCCCTGCACCAGATTCAGCGGGTGAATATGGCCACCAAGGTGGTCGATCAAACCGCCCACATATTGATCGGTGACAACATGAGCGGCCAGTCCTGCCTGATCAACCATCTCCAAGGAATGATGGCCGTACGAGGCCCACACATCGCGGTGATGCTCGAGTCCGCGCATTTGTTTTTGGGTGAAGGCTGCGAACAGCCCGCCGTTCACCAGATGACAGTCGATGTTATATTTAGCCACGCGCTCGCGGATGATGTTGCCGCCCTCGAGCGCCATGCCGCCGATAAGTTGCCCCGCTGTTTCACCATAGCGAGCAGCAATCACATCGAGGTCGCGCGAGTAGCCATTAACAATCTGGCCGCCATTACGCCCTGATGC
>NCFD01000202.1:0-2910 GCA_002281005.1 Acidocella sp. 35-58-6
GATAAACAGCCATAATTGCGAGGCTATTACCGGGAAGGACAAAAACAAGGCACCGAACATCGCAACCTTGATGTACGTAAAAAACGCCTCGTACAGCGCGGTATAAATCAATTGCGGCTTCTGGCCGCGGGCTTCAAGCGCATGCGCCAGAGGGGCTGCCAAAAAGTCGTAAATCTGTGGGGCAAAATGGTAGCAAATGCCAAATGCAACAAGAAACGCAACGCCCGACCACATCAACCGCCGCCGCAATTCGGCTAAATGGTCCAGCAGTGGCATCTCTTTGTCGTTGATCTCGTCGGTCGTCGGTTCAGCGTCAGCCATCGGTTAATACCCCCAGCGCTTGGTGCCAGGCGGGATGAACGCTGGGACAGGCTGCTTGCGTACTGCTTCCGGTGGAATAAAGGCGGGGGCTTCCGGCATATCCTCGATCACTTCCACCACCGGCGCGTTGTAAATGCTATTTGGCACCGGTTGCATCGCGTTATCACCAAATTCAACTTCGGACAGGGCCGACTTAATTGAGCCATCGGGGTCGATGGTTTGTTCGGCAGCGGCCTTGAAATCGAAGCGCCGCAATTTGTTGATTTCGGTCTTCACTTCGGAGAGGTTTGCGTCGCGCATCATCTCATCGATGTGGCCCTGGAACTCGGCAGCCATGCCGCGCGCCTTCTTCATCAGGCCGGTGACCGTTTTAATGGCGACAGGTAAATCCTTCGGCCCAATGGCGATCAGCGCCACTGCCATAATCAGACCGATCTCTGCCCACGAAAAACCAAACATGCGCCGCTTGCTAGCAGCCTAAGGCCGCTTCGGCAAAGCCCTGGCAATTCGCTCCAGCCCAGAATCACGCAGGCCAAGCTCGGCCAGGTGGGCAATGGTGTTTTCAAGGTACTCGCGGCAGGTACCAAGGTCGCCACAGCCGGTTGCAATCAAGGAGGCGGTCTGTTCAACGCTGATTTCCGGCAGATAGCGCGGGTGCTTGCGGTTGATGATGAAGGTCAAAGCCCGGATCGGCCCCAGCGGCGTCATCAGGCGTACCCAACGGGCCAAATAGGCACCGCCAAACATCTCACGCTGCCATAACAAGGCAAGTTCAGTTTGAATTTTATCAGCAGCGATTCTGAACGCCACACCTTTACAGGCGCCGCCGTGGTCAAGCGCCAGCATCAGCCCCGGGGTTTCCAGGGTTCCCCGGCCCATCAGCATTTTAAGGCAGAACCGGCGGTGATAGCCGTGCAGCAAGGCCGCCCGCTTCTCCGCATAATCAAACGCAGGGTTCCAGATCAGCGAGCCATAGCCGAAAACATATAAATCCTGCCCAGGCTGGTGCTGCGCCAGGGCGGCCTCCAGGAGCGCCGCCATCTCGGCCTCGCTGCGGAACTTCATATCGGGGTGGATTTGCGCGTATTCGCGCTGGCGGGCCTTCAGGGTCCCGTCCATCAAGGTTTCGCGGGTTATTTTAAGCGGTCTGGTCAATTTCAGGTTCTGCTTCCTGTGGCACGGCGGCACCTTCATCCGGCGGTGCCTCCTCAACCGGGATCGATAGGGTGACCTGCGGGTCGATCAATAATTCCTCGCGCTTGGGCAGATCGCGCAGGTCATTCAGGCCAAATTGCGCCAGAAATGCCGGGGTTGTGCCCCATAGCGTAGGGCGGCCCGGTGTTTCGCGCCGGCCTTTGGTGGTGATCAGGCCGTTCTCCAGCAGCAAATCCAGGGTGTTTTGCGACAGGCTGGCGCCGCGAATTTCCTCAATTTCAGTGCGGGTAACCGGTTGGTGGTAGGCCACGATGGCGAGCGTTTCCATGGCCACACGCGGCAAACGGCGCGGCAGCTCAACCACTTTTCGCAACACTACCGCCAGGTCTGGCGCTGAGCGAAACTGCCAGCCGCCGGCAACCTCCATCAGCGTGACGCCCCGGCCTTCATATTGCGCCACCAGCGCGGCCATCACGGCGTCCACATCAACTGTTTCCGACAACAGGTTGGTGAGCACCCGTGCTGTTACAGGCTCCCGGCTGGCGAAGATCAGCGCCTCGGCCAGCCGCACGGCGTGGGCGAAAATATCATCGGTCGCTTCACTCGTCTCGCTCATTATCACCCTTATGCACCAGAATTGGGCCAAAATTTGTCTCTTGCCGCAAGATCAAACTGCCACTGCGGGCCATTTCCAGCCCCGCCACCAACGTTGCCGACAATGCGGCACGTTTGGGCAGCCCGCCGGCCAGATTATCGGGTAAAAATGCCTCCAGACTGGACCAACTCGGCATTGAGCCCAACAGCCGTTGTAATCGTTCCAGCGCATTCTGCACCGAGAAATACGTCATCGGCTTGGGTTTATACTGAACTTTGGCCCCCGCCCGGCGCCGCGCCGCCAAATAGGCGCTGAGCAGGCTGCTCATATCCAGGCGCAACTTTGAGCGGTCGGTTTCAACCATGTCCTCGGGGGTGCCACGGGCAAATTCGTCCCAGCCAAGCTGCGGGCGCTTGCCCATCCAGGCGGCGGCGGCACGCACGGTTTGCAAATCGATCAGGCGGGCGGCGAGAATTTCAGCAGCGGTTTCGGCGTCCTCGGGTTCGCCGGTGGCCGGCAGCAGCAGACGCGATTTCAGCCAGGTCAGCCAGGCGGCCATTACCAGCCAGTCGGCGGCGAGCTCAAGCCGCACCCGGCGGGCGCCCTCAATAACCGCCAGAAATTGCTCCACCAGTGCCAGGATCGAGATTTTATGGAGGTCAACTTTCTGGGCGCGGGCGAGTTCAAGCAGCAGATCCAGTGGCCCCTCAAAGCCATCGAGTTGCAGAACCAGCGCATCAGACTCCATTGGCGTGTCCTGTGATCCGCATCACCAGATCCATCGCCCACGGCAGCACGGTGTTGAAAGTGTCGGTCATGGGGTCAAAGTGGATATTAAA
>NCFD01000202.1:2959-6581 GCA_002281005.1 Acidocella sp. 35-58-6
TGATATTAAATTGTTGCAGCAATGTGGGCAGCACAAACAACAGCAGCATGACCAGCACGATGCCGTATTTTTCGACACCCGAAACCCAGATGGCGGCCCGCAGCGGCAGAACCCCCACCAACACGCGGCCACCATCCATCGGCGGCATCGGGATCAGGTTAAACAGACCCAGCACGAGGTTCACCTCGATAAAATAGGTGAAGAAGTCAGGCGCATAGCCGAGTGAGAGTAGCTCCGCGCCGAGAATGGCCAACGCAAAATTCATCGCAGGACCGGCGAGCGCCACCAGCACCATCAGTCGGCGCGGGTTGTGGCTGGCGCCGATATGCAAGGCATGGGCGTTCACCGGCACCGGCTTGGCCCAGCCGAACATAAAGGCCACGCGACCGATGGTGGCGAGTTGCGACACCACCAGGAAGATGGGTAAAAAAACTGTGCCGATTTTATCGACATGTCTGAGCGGATTGAGTGACAGCCGACCGGCGGCTTTTGCGGTGGTATCGCCCATTGCCCAGGCTGCTAGGCCGTGCGCCAGCTCATGCAGGATAATGGCGATTAAGGTGGCAAGGACGCCGTAGATGGCCTCGATGATCATGCGGCAATGGCCCGCAAAATACTGAGGTTCCCCGCCATGTCGCCAGGGCAATACAGGGCGACATCGCAGCCAGCTTTTAGCGCCGCCATCGCCCGCTCGGACGGCGTGCCGCTCAGTGCGCCCATCGCCAGATCGTCACTCACCAGCGTGCCAGAGAAGCCGATTTTGCCCCTGATGACCTCGCTGATCACCTTGGGTGATAAGGTAGCTGGGCGTTCGGGATCATAGGCCTCGTAAACGATATGGGCGGTCATGGCCCAGGGTAGCGCGTTGTTGGCGATGAAGGGAAAAAAATCGGGGGCAAGATCCATATTGCTGGCAATCTTCGGCAGGCCGAGGTGAGAGTCAATTTGCGCCCGCCCGTGGCCTGGGATGTGTTTAATAACCGGCATGACACCGGTGGAGATGATGCCCTCGGCGATTTTCGCACCTAGGAACGCCACAATTTTGGGATCGGCGGAAATGGCACGGTCGCCGATAACGTCGCTGGCGCCGGGGTAGCGCAAATCCAGCACCGGGGCGGCGGTCGTGGTGAAACCCGCCGCTTTTACCATCCCGCCCAAGGCTTGGCCGTGGGCGTAGGCTGCATCGGCGGTTTGCAGGCTGGCGGCGGGCGGCAGTTCCGGCCAATGCGGCGCACGTAGACGGGCCACGCGGCCACCTTCCTGATCAACCATGATAATAGCGCCAGGCGGCAGGATGACCGCCAAAGATTTATTTAATTCAGATAGTTGTGATGGATTCATGATGTTGCGTGCGAACAAAATAATGCCGCGCGGCGGGTAATCACGCAGCAATTTGGCTTCATCGTCACCCAATATGGGGCCAGCAATGCCGAGAATCACTGGCAGGCTCAAAACCCGACCACCGTGCAGGCGGCACCCTTGGCCGTGAGGTCGGCGCAGAATACGCGTGCGGCTTGCTGGTCGGCAAAGCCACCGACGCGCAGACGCCAGACATTATTGCCATTGACGATGGCGGGGATGAAAACTGGCGTTTTGCCCTTCAGAAGTGGCGGATATTTGGCCAACAGATGCGCCCATATCTGGTAAGCACCGGCGGCATCAGCCGTAGCGGCAAGTTGCACCTGGGCCGGAGCGCTTGGTGCCACGGTTGGCGCTGCGGGAGACGGGATGGCGCTGACGGTTGGCGGGACTAGAGGCGTGGTGGCAGGGGCTGTGGTTGGCGCTGCAGGCTGCGCTGTTGCCTGTAACTGTTGAATGTCAGGCTGTGGGGCCTCGGGGGCCAAGGTGGCCGGGCCGGAGCTTGTGTTACCAGACATGATGGGCTCGTTGGCGCCGGGAACCGTTAACCCGCCGGGGTCAGCGGGAGCAACGCGCAAGGGTGTATCAGGGGCGGTGATTTCAGGCGGCGGGCCAAAACCCATGCGTGGCCGCACGCCACTCCACACCAGCGCGACCCCGATGATCGCCACCGAAATGCCCGCGGCGGCCAGCACAATGCGGCGCATCGCCGGGTCCACGGATTGGCGTTTACGGGCCTGATAGGAATATTCAGGTATATCCCGGTCCGGGTCGGAATCGCGGCTCAAATTATCGCATCTCCTCAACCGGCTGCACGCCCAGAACCGCGAGGCCGGAGCGGATGACGATGGCGGTGGCGCTTACCAGTGCCACCCGCGCCTTGGTTTCCACTGGGCGCTCAGCCTGCAGAAACCGCAGCGCGGCATCATCACGTCCGGCGTTCCAGAGCGCATGAAAATCACCGGCCAACTCATACAGGAAAAACGCGATTCGGTGCGGCTCGCGGGCTTCGGCGGCGGATTCCACAATACGCGGCCAGGCGATAAGTTTGCGGATCAAGGCAAGTTCCTCAGGCGCTGTCAGTGACGATAGATCAGCATCGGCGAGGCCGCTGACCGCCCCGGCGGCACGCAGCACGCTGCGGGCACGGGCGTGGGCGTATTGCACGTAGAATACCGGGTTATCGCGGGTCTGGGCCACGGCGGCGTTGAGGTCGAACTCCATTTGCGCGTCAGATTTGCGCATTAGCATGATGAAGCGCACGGCATCGGGGCCGACTTCGTCGATCAAATCGCGCAGTTCCACAAACGTACCGGCGCGTTTGCTCATCCGCACCGGGGCGCCGTCCTTCATCACCCGCACGATCTGGCAGAGCACCACATCGAGGCTGGCTGGGGTGTTGCCTGCCAGGGCTTTCACCGCGGCCTGCATGCGTTTGACATAGCCGCCGTGGTCGGCACCCCAGACATCGATCATCTGGGTAAAGCCACGCGCCATTTTGTCGGCGTGGTAGGCGATGTCATTGGCGAAATAGGTGTTGCTGCCGTCGGATTTCTGCACCGGGCGATCCACGTCATCGCCAAATGCGGTGGAGCGGAATAGTTTCTGCTCGCGCGGCTCCCAGTCGTCAGGGGTTTTGCCTTTGGGTGGTTCCAGCACGCCCTCATAAATCAGTCCGGCATTTTCCAGGATCGCCAGGCCGCGGGTGACGCCACCCGCCTGCACCAGCGCATCTTCCGAGGAAAACACATCGAAATAGACGCGCAATGCCGCGAGGTCCTCACGGATTAACACCAGCATTTTAGCCACGCCGAATTGCCTGGCGGTATCGAGCCAATCGGTCTCGGGTTTATCGACAAAAGCTGAACCATGTTCAGCCGCGAACGCTGCGCCGACGGGTTCGAGATACGCGCCGCCATATTGCATGCCGCCCGCTACACTGGCTGCGTAGGCCTCAGCTTTTTCAGGCAGGCCCAGCGCCTGCAGGTAGCGGAAATACACCACCCGGCCCAGCGCGATCACCTGTGCGCCGGCATCGTTGATGTAGTATTCCTTCGTCACGCTGTACCCTGCTTTGGCGATGAGATTCGCCAGCGCATCGCCCACCACGGCCCCCCGGCAATGGCCCACATGCAACGGCCCGGTGGGGTTGGCGGAGACATATTCGACGTTGATTTGCTGAGCCTTATCCGCCCCCTGCCCGTAGGCTTCGCCGACAGTGAGAATCACCGGAATTTGCCGCAATAAAAATGCCGCATCCAGC
>NCFD01000203.1 GCA_002281005.1 Acidocella sp. 35-58-6
GATAGCTCGCTGACGTTCCGCCGCTCCTGCCGTGAGGGGATATGCGGGTCGTGCGCGATGAATATCGACGGCACCAACACGCTGGCGTGCTTGAAGCCGATTGATGACGTGAAGGGCGCCGTCGCCATCAACCCGCTGCCGCATATGCCGGTGGTGAAGGATTTGGTGCCGGATTTAACCCAGGCCTACGCGCAATATCGCTCGATCGAGCCGTGGCTGCAGTCTGAGACCGCGGCACCCCCTGATGGTGAGCGCCTGCAAAGCAAGGAAGAGCGTGCCGAATTGGATGGATTGTGGGAGTGCATCATGTGCTTCTGCTGCACCACCTCGTGCCCGAGCTATTGGTGGAATGGCGATAGGTATTTGGGCCCGGCGGTGTTGATGGCGGCTTACCGCTGGATTGCGGACTCGCGCGATGAACATACCGGCCAGCGTTTGGATGCGTTGGAAGACCCATTCAAATTATACCGCTGCCACACCATCATGAACTGCACCCAAACCTGCCCGAAGGGACTTAACCCTGCCAAGGCAATTGGCAAGGTGAAGCAGTTGATGCTGGAGCGGCAGGGTTAAGCGACCATTGATTATAAAAAAGCCCGCATTTAGCGGGCTTTTTTATTGGCGGCTGCGTAGAAGTGCGTTAGGCGGCTAGCGCGTCTTCGACGTCCAGTGTGACGGCCACCGCGTGTACGACCGCACCAATGCGGACAGCGGCTTGCACCTGCTCCTGGCTCAGGCCGCCGTCGCGCACCACTTTTTCGTGGCTCGTGAGGCACATGCCGCAGCCGTTTACGGCGGAGACAGCCAATGACCAGAGTTCGAAATCGACCTTTTCGATGCCGGGTTTGGCGATGATGTTCATCCGCAGTTTGGCTGGCATACGCTCATAGTCGTTACCCACCAGATGTACGAAGCGGTAATACACGTTGTTCATGCCCATGATTGAGGCGGCAGCCTTGGCGGCAGTGAGAGCCTCGGGTGAGAGTTGCGGCGCAAATTCGGCGAAGATGGCGCGGGTGACTTCAGCGTTGCGTGACGCCAAGGCACTGACGATAAAGCAGCCAGCGCGTTGTTGCGCGGTGAGTGAGACCTCGGTGGCGAGGCTGCCAAGGTTGAGTTTAATGTCCTTGGCGTAGTCGGGGATACGTTCCTTGAGGGCTTCGATGGTCATGGGGGATCCTTTATGGAAACGCCGGCGGGGGTGCCGCCGGCGTTTCGTTGTTGCGGTGGAAGATTCCCGCTCGCGCGGGGATAAAATATCGTGTTAGGCGGCTGGGCGGAGGGTTTCTTCGCCTTTTTGCCAGTTGCAGGGGCACAGCTCCTCGCTCTGCAAACCATCGAGCACGCGCATCACCTCCTGCGGGTTGCGGCCAACGTCGAGGTCGTTGACAGCAACGAAGCGGATGATGTTCTCCGGGTCCACGATGAAGGTGGCGCGCAATGGCACGCCAGCGGATTTGGAGAGAATGCCGAGGGCTTCCGAGAGCTCACGCTTGATGTCAGCCAGCATCGGGATCGGCAGCGACTTCAGATCATCGTGATGCAAGCGCCAGTTCATGTGCACGAACTCGGAGTCGATAGAGACGCCGTACACCACGGCATCACGGTCGGCGAAGTCGCCCTTCAGCTTGCCGAATGCAACGATTTCGGTCGGGCAGACGAAGGTGAAATCCTTCGGCCAGAAGAATACGATTTTCCATTTTCCGGCGTCGGTTTTGTCGGTGATTTCAACGAATGCGGTGTCGAGCTTCAGACCTGCTGGCCCGCCTTGAACGGCGGTGAGCGCGAAGGACGGAAAATGATCGCCAATGGTCAGCATGGGGGAGACTCCTGTGAATGGTTGCAATGCACAAATCATATGTGCAATGCAGCATAATTATGCCAATGAATTATTTTTTGTGGTTTGATCGAAAAATCCGATGACGCCGTTACCCACGCCGCAGCAGTTACGCTACCTGGTCGCTTTGGCTGAAACCGGCCATTTTGGCCGGGCGGCGTCCGCCTGTGCGGTCTCGCAATCCACGTTATCAGCCGGGATTTTGGTGCTGGAGCGGCAGTTGAATGCTCAGATTCTCGACCGTACCGCAGCGAAGCATGTGGCCTTCACCACGCTCGGGCATGAGCTGGTGGCCAAAGCCCGGCAAGCACTGGCGGCGTTACGGGCGATGGCGGAGGCGGCTGACGCCGCCCGCGCACCGATGACCGGGCCGCTGCGGCTGGGGATGATCCCCACCATCGGGCCGTTTTTACTGCCGCGCTTGATGCCGAGCCTGCGGGCCAGCTATCCGGCGCTAAAGTTATTTTTGCGTGAGGACCAGACCGAGCGGCTGCTGGAGCAGTTGGAAGCCGGGGAACTGGATGTGCTGCTGCTGGCGGAGCCTTGCGCCTGTGCGGGGACCCAAACACTGGCGGTGAAACGTGATGAGTTTTTGGTGGCGTTACCGCATGATCATCCGCTGGTGGCGCGTGAGCATATCGCAATCTCGGCATTAACCGCTGAGCGGTTGCTTTTGCTGGAGGATGGGCACTGCCTGCGCGAGCAGGTGCTCTCAGTTTGCGGGTCAAATCCGGCGCGGGTTGGGGAGTTTGCCGCGACATCGTTGCATACGCTGATCCAGATGGTGGCTGGCGGGCTGGGCGTGACCTTGGTGCCGCGCCTGGCGGTGAATGCCGGAATAACCGAGGGAACTGACGTAGTGCTGCGACAGCTTGAAGGGGCGGGGGGGTGGCGTACGCTGGCGCTGGCTTGGCGTCCGGGCAGCCCGAGGGCGGCGGAATATCGGGCCCTGGCACCGTTGATTACCGCTGCGGCGGGGTAGGCGTTTATTATAATCAACAATTTTGGTGTTCGCGGGATAGCTGCGCTTGTTTTGCATGACGATTTACAAAAAATTAGCTTCCCTTTGGTGTTTAGAATTGTAAGCTAAAAACTCCCAGCAGGAGTTTCAGCATGAGCGCGTCCGCCCGTATCAGTAACGACCCCCTTATTCATCAGTGGATGCCGTTCACGGCGAACCGGCAGTTTATGGAACAGCCGCGGATTATTGCCCGCGCCGAGGGTGTTTATTATTACGGCACCAACGGCCAGAAAATGCTTGATGGGTCGTCGGGCTTATATTGTATCCCGTTGGGCCATGGCCGCCGGGAAATCCGCGAGGCGGTGGCCAAGCAAATGGAGGAGTTGGATTACGCGCCGCCGTTCCAGTACGGCGTGCCGGGTGCGTTCAAGCTAGCCACTGAAGTGGCGCAGATGACCCCGCCTGGTTTGAACCGAATTATGTTCTCAGGCTCAGGTTCGGAAGCGGTGGAAACCGCTATGAAAGTGGCGATCCAGTATCATCGTGTGCGCGGCGAGGGTCAGCGTACCCGGTTTATCGGCCGTGAGCGGGGTTATCATGGCGTTAATTTCGGTGGCTGGTCAGTGGGAGGCATGGTGAATAACCGCAAGGCGTTTGGCACTGGCCTGCCGGGCGTGTCGCATATGCGTCATACGGTGATCCCGGAAAACAAGTTCGTCATGGGGCAGGGCGAGCATGGTGCCTATCTGGCGGAAGATTTACAGCGTTTTGTGGATTTGCACGGAGCCGA
>NCFD01000204.1 GCA_002281005.1 Acidocella sp. 35-58-6
TACGGCCAATCCCATGATAATGCAGGCCGGCTGCCCGCATCGCGGCAGGGTCAAATACGTTGCGCAAATCCACGACCACGCCGCCGCGCATCTGCTCAGCCAACCAGCGTGGCGCCAGGGCGCGGAATTCGTTCCATTCGGTCACCAGTACCACGGCATCGGCCGCCTTCACCACGGTCCGCGAATCACTTGCAAATTCCATGCTGGCGGGCAGTAACGGTTTGGCCGCCGGCATTGCCACGGGGTCAAAACCTACCACCTGAGCGCCCGCGGCCAGCAGCCCCTCGATCAGCGGGATCGAGGGAGCCTCGCGCATATCATCAGTCTCGGGCTTGAACGCCAGCCCCAGTACCGCAATCCGTTTGCCGGTCACGTTACCGCCGCAGGCTGCAATCACCCGTGCCGCCATGCTAATTTTACGGCTATCGTTAACCGCCACCACCGACTGGATCAGTTTACTTGGTGCCCCAGCCTCCTCAGCAATCCGCATCAGGGCCAGCGTATCCTTGGGGAAGCACGAGCCACCAAATCCCGGCCCCGCGTGCAGGAACTTGCGGCCAATCCGGCCATCCAATCCAATTCCGCGGGCCACATCGTTAACATCGGCCCCCACCACTTCGCACAAATCCGCCATTTCATTGATAAAGGTGATCTTCATCGCCAAAAATCCGTTGGCGGCGTATTTGATCAGCTCGGCGGTTTCCAGCCCGGTGAAAACAATCGGCGTTTCAATCAGATATAATGGCCGGTACAGCCGACGAAGCACGTCCTTAGCCCGCTCGCTGTCGGTGCCCACAATCACCCGGTCAGGGCGCATAAAATCCGCGATGGCACTGCCTTCACGCAAAAACTCCGGGTTCGAAGCCACCTCGATCCCCAGGTCAGGCCGCAATTGATGCGCGAGATCGGCAATTTTTCGCCCTGTTCCCACGGGTACGGTCGATTTGGTCACAATAATGGCCGGGTGGTCGAGGCATTTAACCACCTGTTCCACCGCCGCGAACACAAAGGTTAAATCGGCATGGCCATCTCCGCGCCGGGTGGGGGTACCCACGGCGATAAAAATTGCCTCAGCGGCCGCAATCCCGCTCTCGAGGCTGTCCGGAAACGTCAGCCGCCCCGCTGCGGCATTATCGGCTACCAGCCGGTCCAGCCCAGGCTCGTAAATGGGAATCTGGCCCGCGATCAGCATCTCGCGCTTGCGTGGATCGGCCTCATAAATGGCCACCTCCACCCCGAACTCGGCGAAGCAGGCACCGGAGACCAGGCCCACGTAACCGCCACCGATGATTGCTATCTTCACGATCAAGCTCCTGGCCAATGCCGATAATTCCGGTTCTGGCGCGAGCCGTGCCCGCGTGCAACCCCAGTGACGGTCAGTATATGAGAACCGCACCTTCAAAACCGGTGAAGTTTCAGCCATGGTTCGGCGCGATGGAACACCTACCGGCACTCCCCGACCTTTCACTCCCGCGACACCTAGCGTTGATGGCTGGTTTGGCCATGTTTTCCGCCATTATCGTGCGGGCAATGATCGCCGTTGGCGTCCCCGACCGGCCCGAAGCCCGCAAAGCCCACAGCGTTACCACGCCCAAATCTGGTGGCGTTGGTATTGTGGCGGCGTTTCTGCTCGGCGTATTGTTGCTTTATCGCTACGGTCAGGTCTCCCGCCTCTCCGAGGGGCACTTTCTCGGTGTTATCGGCGCGGCGGTTTTGATGGCGGCGGTGTCCTTCATTGACGACCTGTTCGATGTCTCATTTCTCATTAAGCTCGCAGCCCAGCTCGTCGCCGCTTCCGTGGCGGTGTTCGCAGGGCTTTGGGTGCAAATCCTGGTTCTGCCGTTTATCGGCCCGGTCGATATCGGCCTGTTCGGCATTCCGGTTACGCTGGTTTTTATTTTGTTTGTGACCAATGCCATGAACTTTATCGATGGCCTGAATGGCCTGGCAGCGGGCGTCACCTTGATATCCTGCCTGTTTTTGGCAGCCATCGCCGCAGCCTATAGCGGCTTTTTCGTGTACACGGCGGCTTTATTGCTCGCTGGCGGCGTCCTGGGTTTTTTGCCGTTCAATTTTCCTAGCGCTAAAATTTTCATGGGCGATGTCGGCAGTCAGTTCTGCGGCTTCATGCTGGCCCTGTTTGGAATCGCCGCCGCCCGTTACGGCTCGGAACCGCTCTCGTTCCTCCTGGTGCCACTTTTACTCTCCGGTGTGTTGTTCGATGTCGCGTTCACGCTCGTGCGCCGCTGGCTGGCTGGCGATAACATCGCCAAAGCGCACCGTGGCCATCTCTACCAGCTAGCTCACCGCACGGGTGTCGATGCGCGGATCATTGCTCTTTTGCATTGGGGCTTTACCGTTTTGGGTGGCCTGACGGCTATTGGTTTTCTGGCAGCCACCCCGTCTTGGCGGCTGCCTATCTTGTTGGCACCGGTGCTCGTGCAGTTGGCATGGCTATGGTTTGTCATTGCGCGTGCGAAAAAAAACCACCTTACCGATTGGTAAATTCATTATTTTGCACTTCTGCATTTTTGTTTTAGTATTTCTGGAAATCTAGGGAGAAAACAAAATGTCCAGAATTGCATTAGTAACCGGCGGCACCCGCGGCATTGGTGCCGCCATCAGTGTGGCTCTCCAGAAGGCGGGGCGGCACGTTATCGCCAGTTATGCCGGCAACGTTGAGGCCGCTGAGGCATTCTCCAAGGAAACCGGCATCGAGACCGTTCGTTTCGACGCCGGCGACTATGAGCAGTGCGCCGCAGCCGTCGCCGCGATCGCCGCCAAACATGGCCCGATTGAAATATTGGTGAATAACGCAGGGATCACCCGCGATACCACCATCGCCAAAATGACCCGCGATATGTGGGATTCAGTGCTCGATACCAACCTCGGCTCCTGCTTCAATCTCAGCAAGCTGTGCTTCGAGGGCATGAAAGACCGCAAGTTTGGGCGTATCGTCAGCATCGGTTCCATCAATGGCCAGGCCGGCCAGTATGGTCAGGTCAACTACGCTGCCGCAAAATCCGGTATCCATGGTTTCACCAAGGCGCTGGCCCAGGAAGGAGCGCGTTTTTCCATCACGGCTAACGCGATCGCGCCCGGCTATGTGGATACCGAAATGGTGCGAGCTGTTCCGGCTGATGTGTTACAAAAAATCATCGCCAAAATTCCGCGCGGCCGTTTGGGCACCGCCGATGATATCGCCCGCGGCGTGATTTTCCTCACCGCCGACGAAGCCGACTTCATCACCGGCTCAACCCTCTCCATCAACGGTGGCCAGCATATGTATTGATCGTTGAAAATTCTACTCTGCTGGTCATTTGGCGCGGATTTCTGCGCTTCCGGTGTGCACGTACTTAACGTACGCTCCGCGCCGGTTCCCGAACTCCACGCCAACTGATTCAGCAGAGCGAATTTTGAACGATCAATTTCTAGCCGGAACCCGATAAAAGTGAATCGCGCCACCCTCTCCGGCATCGGGGCCATCGGGCTCTGGGCATTTTTGGCCTTGGGCGCACGGGCGGAGGCGGGGGTGCCGCCGCTCGAACTAACATCCATCGGCTTT
>NCFD01000205.1 GCA_002281005.1 Acidocella sp. 35-58-6
CCCGCGCCGCTGAATTACCGGGGTTTCCCGAAGTCCATCTGCACCTCGATCAACCATGTGGTCTGTCACGGCATCCCCAGTGATAAAAAACTGCTGGACGGCGATATCGTGAACATCGACGTCACGGTTATCCTGGAAGGCTGGTTCGGCGATTCCAGCCGCATGTACGTAGCGGGCACCGCCAATACCCGCGCCAAGCGCCTCATCGACATTACTTACGAATCCCTGATGCGCGGCATTGCGGTTGTGAAGCCCGGCGCCACCTTCGGCGATGTTGGTCATGTCATCCAAAAATTCGTGGAATCTCAGCGCTATTCGGTGGTGAGGGACTTCTGTGGCCATGGCATCGGCCGGCAGTTCCATGAGCCCCCCAACGTGCTGCATTTTGGCCGCCCCGGCGAAGGTCCGGTGTTCAAGCCCGGTATGTTCTTCACCATCGAGCCGATGGTGAACGCCGGCCGCCCGGAAGTGAAAGTTCTCGAAGATGGCTGGACGGCCGTCACCCGCGACCGCACGCTCTCGGCCCAGTTCGAGCACATGGTAGGTGTCACCGAAACCGGCTGCGAAATATTCACCCTATCCCCCGCCGGCTACACGGTCCCACCGTACGTCTGACCGCCAAAGTCATCCGCGCGTCCCCCGTGTGATCCCCGTGTCGTCCCCGTGTCCTCCTGGTCATCCCCGCGAAAGCGGGGACCCCCTTCACTTACAACCCCACCTTCTCAAACTGCTCCGAAACCCCAACCAGTCTAACCCCGGCCTTGCTTACAATGGTGCGGATCATCACGGCACCATCGTCCATCCGGTAGAACCACTGATCCATGGTTACATTTTTTAACGAATTTCCGGGCGCCGTTTCCAGCACCCAGGACCAGTGAAACGCCCGCCCCGAGACAGTCCCCACAGCCGTCCCGTCCATATCATTTGCCGTGGCGCTATATTGCCCATCGCCAATCTGCCTGAACTGCCATGTCCGTACCTGGGTTTTGCCGCCCACATGCAGCGTCTGCACCATGTTGATACTATGCGGTCCGGTTGGCGTGCCCACACAATCGGTGGTCACAATCCCAATCGGCTGACCATCGCGGTTTTCCTCAACACCCCAACAGGTCACATGCCCGGTGAAAAACGCGACCGGATCAAAACTCCCGGTCCCGGCGAATTTATCCGGGGTTAATGGCGCGCTGCACCCCACCAGTAGCAGCAAAGCCGCCCAAGCCAACCGCCTCATACGTTCAGCACCAGCCAGCTTGGCAGCCGGGGCGTTACCGAAACACCCTCGACCGACATCGGCGTTTCCAGCGCATCCACACGCAACATCGCCAGCGCCATGCCACCGGCCGCACTACGCAGCGTACCCACCTCGCGCCCTTCAGCCATAATGACAGACCCAGGAGCCGGGGCAGGGAGGTTAACCACCACCGGCACCAACCGGCGCTTCACCAGCCCACGATACTTCGTCCGCGCTGTCAGCTCCTGGCCCATATAACAGCCCTTTTTCCAATCCACCCCGTTCAACTCATCGAACCCGGCTTCCAGCAGCAGGGTTTTGTCTGGCTCCAAATCCGGCGGTCCATCCGGCAAACCCAGCCGCAGCCGATGCGCCGCGTAGGCGGCTTCATCCGTTGTGGTGTCCAGCGCTTCATGGCTCAACAACCTGAACCCCGCGTCCCGCAGCCTGGGGTCTGGCGCGGTCAGCGCCACCCGTGGCGGGGCACCGTCCCAGGCCGCATAAACCGCTAACGCGTCAGATATATCTTGCAACGCCACCGCCGCCCGCAATTTGTAGCGCGACAGTTTTCTCACAATCTCCGGCACAGCCTCGCGCGGTGCATCCAGCAGCAGCCGTTCATCGTCGAAAAAAATGAAAAAATCCGCGAAATACCGCCCCTGCGGTGACAACATGGCCGCCCAAACCGCCCGGCCGTGCGCCGCTTGCGCCACGTCGTTGGAAACCAGCCCGTTGAGAAACGCCACCCGGTCCGCCCCGGTTACAGCAATCACGCCACGATTTGATAAATGAGCAATATTGGCCATGTGCCGATAATTGGGCGCATGGCTACGTCACGGCAAGCCATGCTACAGCGCCGCCTCATGCGGATTCTATTTATCACCTCTTCACGTATCGGCGATGCCGTGATTTCTTGCGGCATCCTGGAGCGTCTCCGCCAAATCCACCCCGACGCCCGCATCACGGTCGCCTGCGGAACCGTCGCTGAGGGCGTATTCACCCGCTTGCCGGGGCTGGAGCGCCTGATCGTGTTCGAGAAGGAACGTTTCGACGCGCATTGGTTACGCCTATGGACCAAGCTTATCCCGCATGTGTGGGACATCGTGGTCGATGTGCGCGGCTCCGCCATGGCGTTATTTCTGCTCGCTAAAAAACGCCACATGCTGCGCGGTGGCCGCCGCCCTGGCCGCCGTTATGAACAACTTGCCACCGGCATGGGCTTTACCCCACCACCGCTGCCCGTCACCTGGGTTGCACCGGCGGATGAAGCCAAAGCCGCCGCCCTGCTCCCCGAAGGTCCCATCATCGCCCTTGGCCCCACCGCCAACTGGTCCGGCAAGGTCTGGCCCGCGGAGAATTTCATTGCCCTGTTCAAAGCCCTGGCGGTTGGCCCGCTTGCCAACGCCCGCGCCGCCATCTTCGCCGGCCCCGGTCCTGCCGAGCGCGCCATGGCCGCCCCTGTGCTGGCAGCACTCCCAGGTGCCATCGACCTGGTCGGCAATCTCACCCTTGCGGAAGTTGCGGCCAGTATGCGCCGCTGCCGCCTGTTCATCGGTAACGACTCCGGCCTGATGCACATCGCCGCTGCGTCCGGCACCCCCACGCTCGGCCTGTTTGGCCGCTCCCGCGCCGATGAATACGCTCCCGCCGGCCTGCACACCGCCATCGCCATCGCCCCCGGCCCTACAGGCAACGCCCCCATGCAAGGCCTGACCATTGAAGCCGCCCTCGCAGCCGCCCAAACATTGCTATGAAAATCGCCATCGTCTAACCCATGAGGCAATCATGAACTTCGACCTTCTCATCCAGAACGGCAGCATCGTCCTCCCCTGGGGGATCATCGAAGCCGATATCGGTGTGGCCCAGGGCTGCATCGCCGCCATCGGCAAAAACCTTGGGTTCGCCGCTGAAACATTTGACGCGACGCATCTGCATGTCCTCCCCGGCATCATCGACCCGCATGTGCATTTCCGTGACGGTGGCAAAGGCGGCATCGAGGGTGTGGAGGATTTACTCTCCGGCACCAAAGGCGCGGTGCTTGGCGGTATCACGTCAGTGTTTGACATGCCCAACACCACCCCCGCCGCGGTGGATGCTGCAACCCTGAACGCCAAGCGCGATTACATTACCGGCCACGCTTATTGCGATGTCGGCATTTACGTCGGTGCCACCACCGATAATGCCGACAGCATCGGCGATTTGGAAACCATCGACGGCGTCTGCGCCATCAAAGTTTTCGCAGGCTCCTCCACCGGTAATCTGCTGGTCGCCTCCGATGCCGACATCGAGCGCGTGATGCGCTCAGGCCGCCGCCGTATCGCTTTTC
>NCFD01000206.1 GCA_002281005.1 Acidocella sp. 35-58-6
CCGGCGGGTCGGCGGTGCAATCCGACCTGATCGGGCAGTTGATCCGCAGGCGGGCAGCCGAAACCAAGGTCAAGGTCGTGGCGGTGATCGGCGATGTCGGGGCTTCTGGCGGCTATTGGCTGGCGTGTGCGGCGGATGAGATTTACGCCAACCGGCTCTCCATTGTCGGCTCCATCGGCGTCATCACCGGCGGCTTCGGGCTGGATAAATTCATCGCCCGCTACGAGATCGAACGGCGGCTATTCACCGCCGGCGAAAACAAAGCCCGGATGGAGACCTTTTCACCGTTACGCCCGCAGGATGAAGCCTTCACCCGCGCCCTGCTGGAACAGGCGCATGGCATGTTCAAAGCCTGGGTGCGCGAGCGCCGTGGCGCGGCGCTGACCGCCCCCGATGACGCGGTGTTCGATGGCGGCTACATGCTGGGGGAAAGTGCTAAAACCCTTGGCCTGATCGATGATTTTGGCGATGTGGATAGCGTGCTGACCATCATCGGCGGCACCAAAGCCAAGCCGGTATGGCTGAAACCCAAACGCCCCCGCGGCCTGCTGCGCCTGCTCACCCGCACCTCAATCGAAGCCGCCCTTGATTCCATCGAGATGAGGCTCAATACGCCGGGCCTTAAATAAAAAAACCGCCCGGCAAATACCGGGCGATTTTTAAAAATGGACTGCCACGGCCACTTTACGGCCTCGCAATGACGCAAAAAGATAATTTATTCCTTGCGCTTGCCGATCGAGGCAAACTTCTTGTTGAACTTCGCTACCTGGCCGCCGGTGTCCATCACGCGCTGCACGCCAGTCCACGCCGGATGCGACTTCGGGTCGATATCGAGGCGCAGCGTATCGCCGGCCTTGCCCATGCACGACATGGTTTTAAACTCGGTACCATCGGTCATGATGATGTTGATCTCGTGGTATTCCGGATGAATATTAGGTTTCACCGTGTCAGCTCCAAAATAAAACAGCCGCCGATCCCGACCGGCAGCAAAGTGGCGCGTTTAGCCGCAAGGGGCCGCTAAAGCAAGGCTTCAGGCAATAAAATGTAATTTGGCGAAGCTGGCGGCTTGATCCATGGCGTGGCGGGCCTCGGGCAGCATGAATTGGAACAACTGCCATACATGCGGCATGTTATCGGCCACCGTCAGGCTTACCTTCACCCCAGCCGCCTGCGCCCGCGCCGCCAGACGGGTGGCATCATCGCGCAGCACTTCCGCCTCACCTACCGTGATGAACAACGGCGGAAAACCGGCAAAATCACCATATAACGGCGAGGCCAGCGGGTTTTTGGCATCCGCGCCATTCAGGTAAAACGCCGCGCCATCAGCCATGGTGTTGCCGGCCAGCATGGAATCGCGCCGCTGGTTGGTTCTGATGGTCTCGCCGGTAATGGCCAAATCAGTCCAGGGAGAAAACACCAAGCAGCTCGAGGGCATCGGCAGCCCGGCCTGCCTGGCCGCCAGCAGCACCGCCAGCGCCAGCCCGCCCCCGGCGGAATCACCACCCACCGCCAGCGCCCCTGGGGCAATGCCGGACTCCAGCAAGCCTTTGTAAGCCGCCAGGCCATCTTCCACCGCCGCCGGGAACGGGTGTTCCGGGGCTAAACGGTAGTCCGGGGTGAAAACCTTCAAACCCCGGTTGGCATAGCTGCCGGTGATGGCCCGGTGCGTTTGGGGCGAGCAGGCCATATAACCGCCGCCGTGCAGGTACAGTAGCGTACCCGCCGCAATGCCACCGGCTTGCGCCCACTCACCCGCCATGCCGCCAACGCTACCAGAGCTGAAACTGGCCCCGCGCGGGGCGGGCAGGGCCGCACCAAACGCTTTGCGGACCGCCTGAGCGTCACGCGCTTTTGCCAGCTTGCGCTTCACCTGCAGCCGCACTGTGAAATTCAGGACATAGGATTGCCAGCTTGGCATTGGTTCAGGCTCCTTGGATCAATACATCTCATGTCGTCCCGCTTGGCGAATTTCGCAAGGCGCGTATGGGTGAAGCTGGGAAAGATGAGGGGCGCGATGGTCAGATCGATTATGATGCTGCTGCTCTGCCAACTGGCCGGCACGGTGGTTCAGGAAGGCACCGGCCTGCCGATCCCCGGCCCGGTGATGGGGCTGGTGCTGCTGTTGGGGCTGCTGATATGGCGCGGCGGGCCGAGCCAATCATTGCACGATACCGCTGGCGGTTTTTTAAAATATCTCGGGCTGTTGTTTGTGCCCGCCGGCGTAGGCGTGGTGACCGAATTACAGGTGCTGAAAGCCAATGCCCTTGCCATTGCGGTGGCGATCCCGGTTTCCACCATTCTGGGGCTGGTGGTGACCGGTGTGCTGATGCAGTGGCTGTTGCGGGGTAAGGCCGATGCATAACCTCCTGCCCCTGCCGTTTTTCCATGTCTGGTCGTACCTGCAAACCCAGCCGCTGATGGGGCTGACCGCCACGCTCTGCACCTGGGAACTGGCGTGCTTCATCGACATCAAAGCCGGGCATAAGCCCATCACCAACCCCACCTTTTTATCAATTACCTTGCTGGCCTGCGCCTTGCTGATCACCGGCACGCCCTACAGCGCCTACTTTAACGGCGCGCAATATGTGCATTTTCTGCTCGGGCCGGCCACCGTTGCGCTGGCGATTCCGATGTATGCCAACCGGCATTCGATTAAAAAGCATTTCGTGCCAATTTTCATCTCGCTCACCACCGGCTCAATCGTCGCCGCCGTCTCTGCCATGCTGATCGCCCGCGCGCTTGGGGCCCCGCATGATGTGCTGGTCTCCTTGGGGCCAAAATCGGTCACCACCCCGATTGCGATGGCGGTCGCGCAAAATCTCGGGGGCCAGCCGCCGCTTACCGCAGTATTCGTGATGATCACCGGGGTATTCGGGGCGATTATCTGCACTGGTGTATTCTGGCTGGTGCGCGTGAAGGACTGGCGGGCACAGGGGCTGGCGGCGGGTACGGCAGCGCACGGGCTGGCCACCGCCCGGATGATCCTGATCAATGAAACCGCCGGGGCCTATGGCGGTGTGGCGATCGGGCTGAACGGCATTATTACCTCGGTCGCGCTGCCGCTGCTGGTGAACATCTTCGGGTTTTAGTTGCCTGTGGTTACCGTATATGGCAACCTACTCCAGCAAACGTGAATCAATCACGGCGACACCAAAAGGAAACCCCCATGAAACGCCTGTTACTCTTGAGCGCTTTGGCCGTCCCGCAGGCCGCCCTCGCCGCCCCCATGACCCTACCGCTGACCGCCGGGAACATGCTGGCGCAAACCCATTCGCACGCCATCATCATCAATATCACCGGCACCTACCGCGAGCTCGCCGGCACGCTGAATTACGATCTGGCCGCCAAAACCTGCGATATCAACGTCACCTTCCAAGTCAAAAGCCTGTCCTCGCCGAACGCGCTGATCCGCTCGCAAACCATGAGCAAGGATTTTTTAGACCCGGATGACTACCCCACCACCAGCTTCACCGGCACCTGCCAGGATAACGGCACCAATCTGGTGGGCAACCTGACCCTGCACGGCGAGACCCATCCGTTTACCAT
>NCFD01000207.1 GCA_002281005.1 Acidocella sp. 35-58-6
GGATGGATACTTCCAGGTAATCGCCGAGCCGGTTTCCACCTGGGTCCAGGAAATTTTTGAATTTTTACCCCGGCAAGCGCCACGCTTGGTAACGAAATTATAAATCCCGCCCTTGCCGTCAGCATCACCCGGGTACCAGTTCTGCACCGTGCTATATTTAATTTTGGCATCATCCAGCGCCACCAATTCCACCACCGCCGCATGCAACTGGTTTTCATCGCGCATCGGCGCTGTGCAGCCTTCCAAATACGAAACACTGGCACCTTCGGCAGCAATAATCAGCGTGCGTTCAAACTGTCCGGTATTGCGGGCATTGATACGGAAATAAGTTGAAAGCTCCATCGGGCAGCGCACACCCTTGGGGATGTAAACAAAGCTACCATCTGAGAACACAGCCGAATTCAACGCCGAGAAAAAATTATCCCCAATCGAGACGACACTGCCGAGATATTGTTTCACCAATTCCGGGTGCTCACGTACTGCCTCAGAAATTGGGCAGAAAATCACACCGGATTTTGAAAGTGTTTCACGGAATGTGGTCGCCACTGAGACGGAATCAAACACCGCATCAACCGCCACATTGGGTGATTCAACGCCGGCCAGCGCGGCACGCTCATTCAACGGAATACCCAGCTTGTCGTACATTTTCAGCAGTTCAGGGTCCACATCCTCAAGCGACTTCGGGGCCGGGCCGGAGGGCGCTGCATAGTAATACAGATTTTCATAATCAATCGGCGGATGCTTGATGCGCGCCCAATCGGGCTCCTCCATGGTGCGCCACAGGGCATAGGCTTTCAGACGCCATTCCAGCATCCATTCCGGCTCATCCTTTTTCGCCGAAATCAGCCGCACGATGTCCTCGTTCAGCCCTTTCGGGAAGGCATCCATCGCAATGTTGGTCTCAAAACCGTATTTATATTTCTGCGCTGCCAGCGCATCAACGGTTTCCAGAGTTTCAATAACAGCGGCCATTATATCCTCATTCGCCTGCAATTGCGGTGGAAAGCTCCACCGGGAGACGGAAGGCCCGCGGAATGGCGGCCTCCTCCATATCTGCCAAACTAATACCGGTCAGCGCCTCGCGGATGGCGTCATTCACCGGGTCCCAGCGGCCCGCCACGGGGCAAAGCGACTGGCTCTCGCAGCCCACCGCGCCATCGACGCAGGAGGCCAAAGCGATCGGTCCATCAATCGCCAGAATAACTTCAGCCACCGAAATAGCGGTAAGCGGGCGGCTGAGCCGGTAGCCGCCATGCGCCCCGCGCTGACTGATCACCAACCCACTCACCGTGAGCGCCTTCAGCACCTTAGCCACGGTTGGTTCCGGCAAACCGATGGCCGCCGCGATGCCGGGCGACGTTTCAACCGCTTCAGCGCGGCCGAGGCGCACCAGCGCCACAACAGCATAGTCGGTTAAACGGGACAGTCTCAGCATAGTGGCTCCAATTGTGGACCAGAACAGTCCTGATTGAAATGGGCTATGCTGCCCGCCCCGTCAACCCCGTTATTTTGCTAAACCTGCCACCAAACCAGGTATTTCATAGGCGGTCTGCGCCACTAGCGGGCTGGCGGCCTCACCATAACCCCAGGCGGCAAAAATCGCGGGCAGCCCAAGCCCCGCAGCGGCGGCCATGTCGTTATGATGATCACCAATCATAATGGCATCATCGGTACCAAGTTCAGCCAGCGTAGCGGCCAAATGGCGTGGGTCCGGCTTGCGGTAGGGGGTCGAATTACCGCCGGTAACGGCACTAAAATACTGGTCCAGCTTCAGGGCCGACAAAATTTCCCGGGTAGCATCCTTCGGCTTATTGGTACAAACCGCCAATTTATGGCCAGCCGCATGCAGATGCTGCAAGGCCTCGGCAATGCCGGGGTAAGCCACTGTAAGGTCAGAAGCATGCACCGTGTACCATTCCTCAAACTGGCGGTACTCGGCCTCACCGGCGGTCTCACCATGCGCGGCAAAGGCACGGTCCACCAGCACTCTGGCCCCATCGCCAATCATAAACCGCACCTTCTCTGCCGCCACCGGGGGCAAACCCCGCCCCGCCAGCACGTAGTTGGCGGCCGCCGCAATATCCGGCAAAGAGTCGATCAATGTTCCATCGAGGTCAAACACTACCGCCCGCATAATTGTTCCTTATTAAAGTTTGGCACCAAGCCTTATCGGGTTTTGTGCCTGCTGTCTCTGCCTGGAGTTGAATTTTATACGATGCCCCCCATCCGAGATGCTGCCAGCCTGCTGCTCCTAAAACAAGACGAGGAAGGCCTTCGCATCCTTATGGGGATGCGTCATGCCAACCATAAATTCATGCCCAATCGCATGGTATTTCCGGGCGGCGCAGTTGATTCTTTGGATTTTTCCACGGTCCCCGGTGCCCCCCTGCGGCCCGAGCTCTATCAAAAGCTGCTTCGCAACGCTGCCCCCCCGATGTGCGACGCTTTAGGTATGGCATGTGCCCGCGAATTATTTGAGGAAACGGGGCTGAACCTGGGGTTTCCCCCGGATTTAAGTGGCTTGGATTATCTCTGCCGGGCGGTAACCCCGGAGGAGCATACCATCCGCTTCAACGCCAGGTTTTTTGTTGCCAACGCGGCCTGCGCCAGTGGCACCTTAGCCGGTTCTGGTGAACTTGAATCTCTCGATTGGTACCCGCTGAAAAGCATACTGCAATTGCAGCTCGCCGCCGCGACGCGCGCGGTGCTTGATCAGTTACAAATCTGGCTGACATTAAACGAGACCGAACGCACTAATCGCAGTGTCCCGGTGCTTCTCAATCGCGGCTGGCAGATGGAATAGTTGGCGCTTAAGCCGGCACGGGTCAATTCATATGCCGCGGGCTGTTACACCGCGTAAAAACAAACCGCATCGAAAGACGGTGAAAAACGATTCCTATCGTAAATATATATTTTAAGAGACTTTTTACCAACCCATCATCAGTCTATAGACACTTGCTCTCTCGTTTGTCAGTCGTGGTTTTATCAGGCATGGATTGGCGATGATTCAATTCACGTTCGTATTGTCCGGCCTGCTGGTTGGGCTGCTGGTCGGCCTAACAGGTGTCGGTGGCGGCTCCCTCATGACACCATTGCTGATTCTGGTTTTTGGCATTCATCCGGCAACGGCCGTCGGTACCGATTTACTTTACGCATCTGTTACCAAAACCGTCGGCACCGGCGTGCACGGTTTCAACCACAATATTGAATGGAAAATCGTCAAACGCCTCGCCCTCGGCAGTGTGCCAGCTACCATCATCACAATTATGGTACTATCGCATGTCGGTGCCACCGGCAAAGGCATGAACACGCTGATCTCACTGGTGCTCGGCATTGCCATTATTTTCACCGCCATAACATTGCTTCTCAAAGGCCCCATTTTGCGCTTCGCGATCCGGCGCAACCCAGATTTTGGCGTGACGTCCTCGACCACACTCACCATCATCACCGGTGTTGTTGTTGGCGTGCTGGTGTCGATTTCTTCGGTCGGTGCCGGGGCCCTGGGCACCACCGCC
>NCFD01000208.1 GCA_002281005.1 Acidocella sp. 35-58-6
CCTTGGCCCGTGGAACCACGGGCCGGCGATGCCACCATTTGCGGCGAGCCTGTCGGACACCGATATCAGCGACGTGACCAACTATGTTCGCACCATGTGGGGTAACGACGGCACCGCCAACGCCACGCCGGCCGAAGTAAAAAGCCTGCGCGACATTGCCGTGGTACCGCCGATGGCAAGTGCGAGCGCTGATGAGTTCGGTTGCCCGCATGTCAGCACCGCCAGCACAGCAACCTCGCTGGCGAACCCGGGTGGCGGGCTTATGGCGATGTATGATGGTGCCACACCTGAGACACTGCCAAACCGGACCCGTGCCTTCGTGGCGGCACTAAAAGCCAGCGACGCGACGATGAGCAGTGCCACGATCACCAACTATCTGGTGGCCGCTTACTGCCCGGTGGTGGCCAACCAATCTGGCCTCAGCCATGACCAGAAACAGGCTGCGTTGAACGAGTTCATCGCGGGCGCACAGAGCATCATCAACGCGCCAGCGCCGGTTGCCAAAGCCAACTGAGATCACGCTCCAAACGCTGACAGATGAGGCGATTACGCCTTATCTGTCAGCGTTGGCGGTATTGCGGATCGAGGTATTCCGGGATTGGCCATATATTTACGATGGCAGCCTGACCTACGAAGAAAAATATCTGCAAACTTATACCCAAGCCGAACGGGCGGCAGTGGTGGTGGCGTTTGCAGGTGATGCGGTGATTGGGGCGGCTACCTGCCTGCCGCTGACCGCCGAGCCTTCGCATGTGCAACAGCCGTTTGTGGCAAATGGCCTCGACCCGCAGGATTATTTTTATTTCGGCGAGAGTGTGCTGCGAAAAGCCTACCGTGGCCGGGGTATTGGTGTGGGGTTTTTCGAAGCCCGCGAAGCGCAAGCGCGACGCTTTAAGGCTTACAAAATGGCTGCATTTTGCGCGGTGCAGCGCCCTAATGAACACCCATTGCGGCCGGCTGGTTTTGTCCCGCTTGATGCGTTTTGGGGCAAGCGCGGTTACACCAAACAACCGCAACTGCAATGTAGAATGTCCTGGACGGACCGGGGCGATACGGAACAGAGCGAAAAAACGCTGACACTCTGGACAAAAAATCTGTGAGGCTGGCGCTGGCGCAGTTTGGCGTGACAGCGCCGCAGCATGTCACAGGCTTTGTGGCCCGGATTGCAGCGTTGGCGGATGAAGCGAAGGCGGGCGGTGCCGATTTGCTGATGCTGCCGGAATACGACGCGATGGTGCTGGCCGGGGCCGAGATCCGCACCCCGAATATCGCCGCCGAGCTTGAATTTGTGACCGCGCAGGCCAAGGATTTTTTGAAAGCGTTGCAGCGGATTGCCGCTGGGAGCCAGATATATCTGCTTGGTGGGACCCTGCCGATGCGCGATGCGGACGGCAAAGTTCGTAACCGCGCCCCGTTCATCAGCCCCTCCGGCAAGCTGGTATTCCAGGACAAACAATCCATGACCCGCTTCGAGGCCGAGCAATGGGGCATCAGTTCCGGCGCTGCACCACAAGTGTTTGCCACCGCGCATGGCAGAATTGGGGTTTCCATATGCTATGACAGCGAATTTCCCCTGCATGTGCGTGCCCAGGTGACTGCCGGCGCTGAGTTGATATTGGTGCCAAGCTGCACCGACAGCATCGCCGGTTTCAACCGGGTACAGTTATCGGCTCGGGCGCGCGCGGTGGAGAACCAATGTATCGTGGCAACATGCCCGCTGGTGGGGTTTGCGCCATGGAGCGGCGCGATTGACGAAAACCATGGCTATGCCGGGGTTTATGGGCCACCCGATAAATACTTTCCCGAATCCGGCATTCTGGTACGCGGGATTATGGATGAAGCTGAATTGGCGTTTGCCGATATCGACTTAAAGGCCGTTGCCCAGGTTCGGCGTGAGGGTGGCGTGCTGAACCACCGCGACTGGACGGACATCATTCCCCCCTGCCCTGTCATCGAGCTTTTATGAGCCGGGTTTTCATCATCGCCGGGGAAGCCAGTGGCGATGTGCTCGGGGCCCGGTTGATGAATGCTCTCAAACGTCAGCGGCCAGACCTGGAATTTTCCGGCATTGGCGGCGTTCGGATGACAGAAGCCGGGCTGAGTTCGTTGTTTCCGATGCAGGAGCTGGCTGTTATGGGGCTCGCGGAAATTCTGCCGAAATTGATCCCGTTGCGGCGGCGGATGCAGCAGACAATCGCCGCCATCACCACGACCACGCCGGATATTCTGGTGACCATCGACAGCCCTGGATTTTGCCTGCGGGTTTTGAAGGCGGTGGCGCCTATGGGCATTAAGCGGGTGCATTATGTGGCACCACAGGTTTGGGCATGGCGCCAAGAGCGCGTGAAGCATTTTCCGGGTCTGTGGGATGAGCTTTTATGCCTGCTGCCGTTTGAGCCAGATTTTTTCTCACCCTTCGGGTTGAACCCGGTATTTGTCGGGCATCCAGTGCTGGAATCTGGTGCCGGCCAAGGTGACGCCGAGCGCTTTCGCAGCCTGCATCATATCGCGCCGTCCGCCCGCCTTGTGGTGCTGATGCCGGGGTCGCGCGTTACGGAAACCAAGCGGTTGCTGCCGGTATTCCGGGAAACTATCACGCTGTTGCAGCGGCAGATTCCCGATATTGTGCCGGTGGTGGCGGCAGCTTCCGGCATTGCCGAGGCGGTGGCCGCGCATCTAAATGACTGGCCGATCAAGCCAATCATCGTCCATGATGTGGCCGAACGTTATGACGCTTTTGCCGCGGCGCAAGCGGCGCTTACCAAATCGGGGACCTCAACACTGGAACTGGCGATGGCCGGAGTGCCAATGGCCGTGACCTACCGGGTGAATGCGCTGAGTGCTGCTATCGGGCGCCGTTTGATCAAGGTAAAATATGTCGCCATGATTAACCTGCTGGCCAACGGCCCGCTGGTGCCAGAGTTGTTGCAGGAGGATTGCACGCCGGAAAAACTGGCTACAACGCTGCAAACATTACTGACCAGCCCCACCGCTGCCAATGCCCAGCGCGAGGGCTTCACGGCGGCCCTTGCCACACTGCAGGCACCAGAAGGTTTGGCATCGGATGCTGCTGCCCGTGCGATTATTGCGCAGTTGGAAACGGGGCGCGTTCAGAGCCGGATCACTTAATTTGGAGTCGCTTTGCGACTTTATATTAAGTCTGAGTCCGGCTCTAAAATATACCTAAGTGCGCCCCGTCGCCTGGTTATTTAGCCGCCGTATATGGCTTGAACTGATAGCTCTCAAAAATTGCCAGCGCCTTTGGGGCGATTATGCAGCGGCTGAAGCTGAATTGCTTTCATCAGAAGTGGCCGGTGGCACAATGTATTCAATGATATATGCAAGTCATAAAATGGAATTAACTAAAGCGCGTAACGCCCAATTGCGCCAGCTACGAGATCGCAAAGAGGGGGACTGTTAAATCCCCCTTGCCCTCGCGCCCCGCTCCGCTTAGGTGCTCGCTATGAAAGCACCTTTCCGACCCAAGGCCCCCGGCCGTTCCGCCCCGCGCT
>NCFD01000209.1 GCA_002281005.1 Acidocella sp. 35-58-6
TCCTCATCCGGCGAGAGATGACCTTTGCCGTCGCGTTGAATCAACCCGATGATCCAGGCGCGCAAAAAATCCGCGTCGGCTTTGGTATTCTGAAGGCCCGGTAGCGGGGCCATACCCGATGCCTCACCGCGGCGCAGTATGAGATAGGTCCCGCCACTGGCGCGTACCAGCAATTCGCCGCCTCGGTCCTTGTCGAAGAAAACGACTGCCCCCCGGACGCCTGATTGGCGGTTTTCGTGCAGCATCGCTTGCTCGAACATCACAAGAATAAACATGAGGAAGGCGGTTTTGCCGGAGCCGATGGGGCCAAAAATAATCGTCATCGCGACATCAACAACATGCGGCACATAATCATAGGCCGTCCCGCCATCTGTGCGGAACCGCGCAATCGGCCTGCCCCAATGTCCATGGGACTGACCGAGCGGGAAATTATCCAGGCTCGACAGCCCCGCGAAATTTCGGGAATTGATATGGCCCGGCCTGGTGCGCCATGCCGTGTTGCCCGGCAATTGCGACCAGAAGGCCGCTTCGAGGCCGAGCCGTTCCTCTACGACCACAGCCCCGGAGTCAGCCAACCGGCCGCGCGCCCGCCCTGCCCTGTCTTCCACCTCCCCCAGCGTGTTGCCATAGACGGCGAGGGTCAGCTGATGCGCCCCCATGACAAATTCATTGGAGGAAAGGGCGTCAGCGGCTTCTTCCAGGCCCGCGATCTGGCTTGATGCTTTGTCCTGCGCGCCGACCATCTGCGCCGATTTGAGGGAGAGCTTATCCTGCGCCTGAGCCCGCGTGACAAAGGCGAAGGATTGCGACAGCACGAGCGGGAATGGCGCCGATAGCAGCGTGTTCAACATCCCAGGCCGGGTTTTGGCCGGATACTCCCGAAATGAAAAAATCGTCCCGAAAGTGCTTTTGTCCGGCGCGCGAATCTCCACGCCACGCCGCCCACAAATCACCCGATCCGTATAAATCGAATCACCCATATGTCCTGAGACCACAGGCACGGGGAGATGGCGGCCCGTAATAACGAGCCGCGACGCCTCCGCAATTTCAGAAAACACAATCCCGTCGCGCTCATAAAGTCCAAGACGGCGCACGTTGAAGGCCGCAAGACCATTTTCCAGCACGAACCACTGATCTTCCAGCTCACGGATCAAGGTATCCGAGGCGTTCGGAAATTTCTTGCCGAGCTTGTTGAAACGCTTGGCAAAGCCAGTCCCCAATGCGCCGCGCGGCGAAACTAAGAGACTGATATAATAATCGTTACGGAACAGCCGCTGATCTAAAGCCGTGCTTGCGTAGGCACGGTTAAGCATGGCCCCGAACTTAGACCGGAAATGCCGGGGTGCCTCAACCGACAAATCAGGGTGCCTAACCAAATGGGTATAGATGACAATGTTATCATCGGCCATGTTACGGAACAGAGTGTTGAGCAGCCGGACGCGCGAATTACGTGCGGCATGATCCGCCAGTTCGAAAGCCGTGCCCTCGATATGGGCGACGGCCAAAACAGCGCCATCGCCCATCAAGACAACTTCCGGCCGAATATGGCCGATCATCGGCAGATATTTATCCGCGCCCCGTTCGGAGCGGCCATTGTCACCCAACATCGATTATTCCCCGGCCACGGTTACGGATACGAATGGGGAATGGCGTGACGGACGCGCCGCCCCAGCGTTTGCTATCGACGGAGCGGCCGGATGTCTGGAGGTACAGCAGCACGACGCCAATCGCATTGTAATCACGCGCCACGACTTCGCGCGTGGCGTAGAAAAGCGGGATCATAATCAGAAGGTAGAGCGGGTTTCGCAGCAGCACGATGACGAAACCAGCGACCATCAACAGAATGGCGAAAACCGACAGCGGCACGCCCATAACCATGGCGGGCCGCGTCGCCGCTAGATAAAGCGTATCGGTTTCCAGGGGTTCCATATTAGCCGGCGCCGCCAGTTAAAGTTTGGCCGAGATAGGAGGCGCCAAACATAATGACGATGCCGCCGATCACGCCAGCGATGACGCCCAATGACGCCCGGCCGAACATGAACATGAAACCGATACCGATAATGCCGAGAACGGCGATGGTCTCGCCAAACGGCCCGAGAATGAAAGTGCAGATCGAATTGACCATCGTGGCCGGGCTCGCCCCACCCGTCACCGTTTGCGCGTAAGCCATGACCGGGCTCGCCAGCATCGCGGCGGCAAGCGCCAGGCGCTGCCAAATGAGTGAATTTGGTACTGATCCAAAAATAATCCGCTGGGGTTTTGACTTATCCATTATGGAGACCTCGTTGTTGCCTGGGGTGACGAACTGGCCTGGTTACTTGCGACAAGCGTTTCTGGGGCTTGCGCGGGAGCCGGGAGGCCCACCGGCTGCTTTGGGGTGTCTGTGTCTTGGGCCAGCGGCACCAGCCACGGCGCCCCGTGGCTTTGCGCGTAGGCCCCGGTGGCCGACACGTCCCAGGACGGCGGCGCGTTCGTGTCCGTTGACGGGAATGCGTTCGCCGCCGTGGTGGCGGCGGGAAGCGCGGATATACTCCCGTTCGCCATCACTTTGCGGGCGTACCCGTTCATGATGCCCCGAAGCGGCGAACCCGTGTTGTACCGGGAAAGTGCCAGCAGCAGGGCGACCTGCGCATTGGAGCTGGTATTCCCGTCGCCGAAAGCCGCCTGCAGAACTGCGGCACCACCGGCGAGCGAGACGCAGGGATCGAGGGCGCTCACCACCGTCATATTCAAGGCTGGGAGGTTGGCCGAGTTAATCTGCATCATGCCGATGTCGACGGAATCGCCGCGCGCGACCCAGGCCGACGCATCCGCCAGAGCCGCTGGCGCATTGTCAGGGCTTTCACTCAGGCCCGTGGTGTTGTCATGCAAAGCCCAAGGATCGAAACCGCTCTCCGTCCGGGCGACCGCTGCCAGCGTTTGAGCGGGCACAGACGGCGCGCAGCGCGAAGCTGTGGCCGCAAACTCAGCCGCAGAGAGCGGCGTTGCCCACGCGGGATCGGGCGTCCCCCACGCCACCCAGGCCACGATAGCGGCGGGGACAAGATGGCCCAGGCCACGCCCGAGGCGTAGGCATGTTAACTGTCGATGGAAAGACCCACGCTTACTCGGCCACTTCCTCTTTCTTAGCCCGCCTGTCACCCGGCCGGCGCCTTGCTGCCGCGGTCGGTTCTGGTGGGCGGCGGGGATCGCCCTCATCATAGAGTGTGACCGGGCCAACGTAGCCCAATTCGCGCAGGCTCCGTAACATGCGGTCAAAACTCTTGAAGATTTTTGGCTCACCGTCATCGGTAAGCCATGGATGATAGCCCCGCAGCCCGGAAATATTGACGTAAAGCAGATAGTCGAACGCCGGGGTCCAGATTGTTGAGCGCCGGCCACCGGGTTTAACAATGACGTACGCTCGAATGATGCGTTCGCCCTCACGAAGGAACGTTTCAATCTCAGGTTTATAAAGCCCGGTTTTATGCTTTCTTGGTCGGCCGCGCTTTGGCAATGGTTCCCCCGTGC